>CALMMH010000031.1 GCA_937868145.1 uncultured Phycisphaerales bacterium | reverse complement strand
GTCGGCAGGCTCCGTGGATTATTTCAGGTCTTTCTCGCGTCCGCAAAAAACTTGAAAAGACCTCCCTTTGGGATATATTCAAGTTCAACGTACGGGAGTTGGAGAAGAACTCCCGCGACTGTGATTTGCCGGGGGGATGAACCGGACACGGGAGGTGCAAAGATGCGTCTGAGGCGGTTTCTTGGCAGGAAGACGATCTTGTGTCTGTTGAGCAGCCTCTTTTTGTTCACCATCGCGATAGGAGTCCTGCGGCACGAGATTCAGTCAGGGTTGGACCGGTGGTGCATGACGGCACAGACCGCTCACCCGCATCCGGGAGACGACGTCGCGGCGATGCTCGACTACGTGCAGTCCGAAACCCATCCGCTTCGCGAGCGCAATTATGTGGTCTGGGCGCTCGGCCAGGCTCGCGATCCCCGTGGAGTACCCGTTCTGGAACGATACCTCACCGGAGAGCCCTGCAACCACGCCGAGTGCTTGTGCCAAGGCGAGCTCGAAAAGGCGATTGCCCTGTGCAAGGACCCGACGCCGAATCTGCTGCGCATCCGGACGCCATGATTGCCATCCGTGACTATGTGATCCAGCGATGGTCCGGGTTCTTCACGTAGAGTCGCTGGATGTGGCCGCAGGCGGTGCACAGATCCACCACCATCGGTTCGTTGCCGACGAGGAGCAGTCCGTCCTTATACTGAGGCCCGATGTGTCCGACCTCGGCGGTCAACCCGAGGCGAAGGCCGAGAGCAAGATCGCCGCTCCCGCAGTGGGAACAGGTTGTCGTTTGCGGATTGTCGTTCACGACCGTTCTCCAGGATGACCCTTGTCGAGTTGCTTGAGAAGATCCGTCGTGTACTTGCTCGCGGAAGGGATCTGAATCATCTGGCTGGCCGAAGGCGAAGGCCGGCAGATGCTCAGCGTGTCCTTCGCCCAGGCCAGGCGGCTGCCGGCGGGGAAGATCGGTACGACTTGTCCCTGGATCCAAGCGTAGGTCGCGTCCGCGGCGGCGAAGTAGACGATCAGTTTCTTCTGGTCCGCGACGACGGAGGTGATGGGCTCCTGAATCGCGGCCAGCAGAACTGTGGCGACCTCCCCGTTGGGGTTCTCGGCGGTAGGGACGGGGTCCAACACTTTGACGACGTTGCCGCCGGAGGCGACCAGGCACCCGCCGCGAACCGCGCACAAGGCTTGTGGCCGATCTTCGGTGGTCAGCACGGTCTGTTGGGTTCCCTTGTCGCTGCCGGACAGACAGATGCGAAGCAGCCTGGCGCCCTGGCCGCGGGCCGTGAGGACGTATGCGAATTCGCGTTCGCACGAGACGGCGATTCCGTCTTCCGACAGAGGGTAGAGCGAGACGAGATAACCAGCCATGCAGGCGGACAGTTGACGTTGGCGCAGGACCAGCACGACCCCCTCGGAGGTCACGGCGACGTCCCGGATGTCCGAGCAGGAATCGATCAACAGGTTCTCCATCCGATTGGGGCCGGGCTTGTAGCACATCACCGTGGTTGACGTGGTCAGGTAGACAAGACCCGAGTCGTCCGCCGCAACGCCGCCGGACAGTTGAAGATTCAATTCGCCGGCGCGTTCCCTGCTGATTTGCACCTGTGGGCCGCCGCTCTGGCAACCGATTGTCGAGATGGCGATTGCCGCCAGGAACGTGAATCTGAGCGTGATCGTCTTCACTTGCCAAGCTCCTTCTTGCCTTTGCACAACGGACATCGAATCGGTTTGCCGCGACACTCGGGGCAGGCGACCTTTCCGCTGCCGTGGCACTTTCCGCACTTGAGCCAGCCTGTGCCTCCGCAGCGTCCGCATGCGACGGTGCCCCCGCCGCCGCACCGGTGGCAGGTGACCGTGCCGTCACCGCCGCACGTGCCGCACTCCCCGCCGCTGCCGCTGCCCCCGCAGGAGCCACACGTCTCGTTTTTGGGGACCTGAACCGTGTAGTAAACGGTTTCGTGCTGCACTTCATAGACCGGATTGCCATTCTCATCGAA
This sequence comes from uncultured Phycisphaerales bacterium, assembly GCA_937868145.1. Classification (GTDB taxonomy): domain Bacteria; phylum Planctomycetota; class Phycisphaerae; order Sedimentisphaerales; family Anaerobacaceae; genus PLanc-01. The sequence continues at coordinate 14,434 of CALMMH010000031.1, read as the reverse complement.
TCCGGCACTGACCATCCTCGGTTCCTCGCGGCTCTGCATCTCGGATTCATACGTGGTCACCTGCCCGCCGCCCCGGCAGGTCGAGCACTTCAGCGAGCCGGACCCGCCGCAGTTGCTGCACGACTCATAGCCGGTCTGCTTACAGTTGCCGCAGATGAGCTCGCCACCGCCTTCGCATCGACCGCACGAGAATTGCAGTTTGCCGTTGCACTTGGGGCAGATTACGGTCCGGGTGTTCCCGCACGTCCCGCAGTCCATCTCTCCCTTGGCGGAACAATGGGGACAGTCGGCCGGGCCCATCAGCAGCTTGGTCATCTTGACGGAGTACTTGGCTATGACCGAAGACAGACTCCGGCTCCCGCGCGTGAAGCCGTTCACCTTCACCGGAGCGGAGACCTGAGCCTCCACGCCCACGGACGCCTCCGCCAGCTTGCTCCAGGCCTTGGGCGTCTTGATGAAATCATATCCCGCCCCGACGCTCAGTTCGTTCTGCGTGTTGTAGCCCAGGGCGCCTTTGATCTGGTACAATTCGGCGGAGAGTTCCAGGCCGGCCGGTTTCTTGGCGTTCTCATCGTCTTCCTTTGGCTGGCCCCAGGTGGAGGAGTGGAACTGGTAGGTTCCGGCGGCCGTGACGTCCCCTGCTTCGAGCGCGGCCTTGAAGTCCACCGAATCGCCAACGAGCCACTTATTGTCCTTGGCAGCGTAGCTGACTCCCGCCTTATAGGAAGCGCTGGCGAACGACAGGGCCTTGGCCTCCGCCCCGAAGCTGAACGACGCGGACGGCTCGCCCATCGAGAGGCTCAACTGGGCATCGGTCGGCAGCGGCAGCGGGATATCCAGCTTGACCATCGCAGGTTCGTCCGGCGTCTGGCTGGGCGGCAGCGGCGGCGGCACCTTCAGTTTCTGATTGAACTGGCGCCACTGCCGGCGTTCCATGTCCTGCCGTTCTTTGAGCATGGCCTTCTGCCAGGTCACGAACTTCTTGCTGGCGTCGTTGAGGTCCTTGGCGTGGGACCAATCGACCGGAACCGACGGCGGATTCTGCTCCAGATCGGCGAGAGCTGTCTGAGCGGCTTGCAGTTGATCCATGGCAGTCGCACCCGCCAGGCAGACCGCTGACGTCAGACTCAAGCCCGGGACTGTGCAAGCCAGGATCAGAACGATTCTTCTGCGGGCGAGCAATCGTGTGTTCATCGCTTTCTCCTCGGTCTTTCGACCCGGCAGATCAAGTATAGATCGAGCGGGTCTCCAATGACGGGATTGAGCGTGCACTTGATCGTCCGAACGGCCCCCACCTGTGGCGGCAGCTCGATGAACTTGGGGCCTGTAGGTCGTGGAGCTGCAATCAGTTCCGCGAAGTCTATGTTCCGACTGGAGGTCGTCACATCGAGGCCGGCGGTGTTGCGGAATTCCAGAGCCAGCAGCCTGTTCGGATCGGACTGGGCCACGCGGATCTCGAGGTGACCCCAGCGTTTCGTATCGTGCAGACTGACCCAGTCTTGCTTCAGGCTGAACCAGTCTCGCTGCACGTGGGGCTCATTTACGTCGAAGTCCTTCAGGGCCGCCAGGATCTTCGCATCCTTCTCGATTCGATCCGGCGTCGCCAGCTCTTCCGAAGCCAGGACCTTCACGCGAACGGGAAAGACCAGGTCTGTCAGCTCACCTGGGTCCATCAGGGCCTCTCCCTTGGGATCGCTGGGCAGGGGTTTGGACATCCAGCCGTGCCCGCCGAACAGCACGACCGGCCGGCCCACCCAGTATATGGGTCCCCACGGCGTGTTGTAGAAATCGTTGAGATTCGCCGGATCGGGCACCTCGACGCCGTTGTACGACAGTTTGCCGTGATAGCCCTCGCTTCGCGAGCCTTTCAGACTGACTGTGTATTCGTACGTCCATGGCCCGGACTGGTGCGGGCCAGCCTGGGTTGTATCGAGCTGCAGGGTTGCGATGCGTTTGTTGCGAGACCCCAGCGCCGACGCATCCGGTATCGCTACGCAGAAGAGCACCAGACTCACGCTGAAACCCCAAGCGACCCCACCGATCCTGCTGAGATGTTGTTCACGATGTTGCGACATAAATCCTCCCGATTTCCCCACGAGTTCAAATGACCACCCCAACCACACCGGCGAACCGGCGATTGTCTTGACGCAGGCGCTCGGCGAAACACAACAGCCAATCGCTTTCGCACGCTGCGATTCGGATAGGACTATCGGAGAAGAGGCACGAGTTTCATAAAAGATATCCGCAACAAAATGCAGGGTTCAATAATCATCTACTCTACCCGCCTGATCGGACTTCGGCCTTGGGCTTGCCTGAACAGAATCGTCTTGACCGATGAGGATGCGACGGCACTCTCGCCATTTGCCCTCTATCATCCCTGCGCACGCGGAACCACAAGTGGGGAAACCTCCTCCAGGGAAAGGTGAATACGATGCCGGAGTGCGTTTACGACGACAGGAAGAAGACGCAGCGACGGTGCATCGGCCGTCGTGGTTGCGTGGTCATGCTCGCGATTACGGGACGTGCATCAGCGCGGCCGCAGTCCGTTCTTTGTCGTCCGTCGGATTGAGGTCTCGGATGAGACTGAGAAGATCATGAAGCGGAGCCATGCTTACCGGCGGAGCCAACCGGCGTTGGACTCCGAACCTCGGTGATCTTGGATCGGCAGCCGATAAGCATGGCCCAGCGCGGAGCTCATTTCGACAGGGCAAGGCCGGTCAGGTCGGCGCCCTTCTCTTTCAGCGCGTTGTAGTAGACCTGATAGCGGTCCTTCAACTCGCTCACGGTCGTCTGCAAGCTCTGAAGATCGTTCTTCAGCGTCTTTCCTTCCTCGCCGAGGGCGTCGCTGATCGAGAGCCCTTTGACCTTGGCCAGCAGCGCTTCGGCGTCCGCCTGCTTGCTGACGATGGTTTCCGTGTACTTCAACGCCGCGGCCTTCAAGGTGTCGACCGACATGTTCTGGACTGCTGTCTGGATTTCGGCGATCGGCTTCTGCAGATCTATATCCACGCCCTGAAACTGAGTTACGAGAGCCGGCGCGGTTGGAGCCGCCTGCGTCGGAGCGGGCTGAGTTGCCGCAGCCTGGGTCCCCTGCGTTTGCGGCGTAGTCGCGCCCTGCGGTTTTTCTTCCGTGGGCTTCTTGCCGCAGCCCACAACCATGCACAAAGAAAGAATCACGAGACACGACACTACGATGTGTCTTTCAGACTTCATTGCAGACTCCTCTTCAAAACGAACCTATCCACTTACCTATGAACAGAACTGTGTAATGCGGGCGGCAATAACCTGCCCGACCCAATCGCTTCCGATTGCCGCGGCTGTCCCGCTGAGACCCGTTGTGCCGTCGGCCGCGTGGACCCTGCTCTCCAGCGCAGAAGACAATCCGATCTCCGGGCTCCTTTCCCCCGTCGACGCCGTCCACTCTATCTTCCCGGAGCCCCGTACACAAGAGTTTTCGGTGACATTCGGTGCGAGAAGATCCGTGACTCCCCTTCGTGCGAACAATCAGAGAGGAACCGTGACGACAACGAGTCCCATGATTGCGCACGGTCGCAGGATTGTCGACCAGTCCGGGGACGCCGGAGGCGGTCCATCGCGACAGGAAGAAGATGCGACGACCGCGCAGCAGCGCCGAAGCGCCTGTACGGTGGATGAGCACACACGCGACTACAGGATTCGCATGAACGCCACCAGCGCCTGCTTCTCGTTATCCGTCAGCTTAAGGCCTTGGATAAGGTTGAAGTACTCGACCACGTCGTCAAGCGTCAGTAGACGGCCATCGTGCATGTACGGCGGAGTGTCCCTGATGCCGCGCAGGGGAAAAGTCTTGATAGGCCCGTCCGCAGAGGCCATCCGGCCGTTGATCATTCGCGGCTTGAAGAATCGTTCGGCGCGGAGATTGTGCATCAGATTGTCTGTATAGTATGGGGCTGCGTGGCAGACGGCGCACTGCCCTTGCCGAAGAACACGTCCTCGCCGAACTGTTCCTGTTTGGTCGCCTTCGCCGGATCGAGCCGGCCATAGAGATTCAGCTTGGGCGCCGGCGGGAAGTCCAGGATGCTCATGAACTCGGCCATGAAGTGCACCTGGCTGGCGCGCTCCAGAATGTTGACGCCCTTCTTCGTGGCGATGACCGGATCGCCGTCGAAATAGGCGGCTCGCTGCTCGAATTCGGTGAAGTCCTCCACGCTCTTGAGGGCCCGCTGGGAGCCGAAGAGCCGCTGGATGTTCACCCCGCGCAACGACGGCGTGTCGAGCCGATGGCGGAACTCCTGCGGGCGAATGTCGCCCACCAGATGCGTTGTGCCGTTGGTGTGGCCGTTGGTGTGGCAGTCGAAACACGTGACGCCCAGGCTCGGGCGGGCCGAACGGCGGTCCTCGGTCGCGTTGAACTGCTGCTGGGGAAACGGTGTGACCAGCAATCGGAGACCTTCGAGTTGCTTGGGGTTCAGGATGCCGTTGAAGAGTTCATAGAAGTTGTCGCTGGTGACCAATTTGCCCCGGGACACGTCGCCCAGGTCCGGGCGGGTCGTCAGGAAGATTGCCGGCGGGAAGTCGGCCAACAAATGGTCCGGCAGATCGAAGTCCAGGTCGAATCGCGTCAGGTCGCGGCCTGTTTGCTTCTTGATTTCGTCGATGTGCGATTGCGGAAAGACCATACCGCCCTCGGGGTGATTCGGGTGCGGCAGCGGATAGAACCCGGCGGGCCAGAGGTCCTTCTCGCGAATCTCCTCGGAGGTCATCGCCGCAAGTTGCTGCCAGGCGACCCCTTTGGGCAGTCTCGCTCGCACGCCCTCCTGGACGGGTTTGCCTCGCGACATCGTCACCCTGTCGGCGGGCCGATCCGACAGGTCGTAACGCTCTTTAAGCAGATCCATATGTCTCTTCATCACCTCGGCCTTGGCCTTTGACATGCGGGCCATCGTCTGTTCGAACGGTTCTTTCGCCACCACCGGCGCATAGCTGGATGGCGGTTGATCGGTCCTCTGCTGAGCACGGCCGACCAACGCGGCCGATCCCACTGCAATCGCGATACATGCCAGAATGGATGAAGTGAGTATCTCTCTCTGTCCCATGATGGTTCTCCTTGGACTTCATTGCACACTGCCACCGTGATTGACTAGTGGCCAATGGTAAGGTCTTGGGCTGGTTCCCCTCGATAGGGAAATCGCTCGGTCTTTCCTAAGGAAAATCCTGTCCTCAGCATAATTCCGAGGTCGTCGGAATGTTCTGTAAACGCGGGGGATGCGGCGGCTCTCTATTAGGGCAGAGATCTCGGGTTGCATGCAATCGAACAATGTGTTATCAGGTCTGACGTGTTCGTGTAGACGCGGACGCGGCAAGCCTGGGAGTGTTTTGAGTACCGGACGGTCCGATCGTGTCAGACAAGAATTTTGAGAACCTGGTGAATGAGCACGGCCGGCGGGTGCTGGGCACGGCGACGCGCGTTCTACGCGACGCCAACCTGGCGTATGACGTGCATCAGGAAGTGTTCTTGGGGGTCTGGCGGCGCTGGCACGGGTACAACGGCGACGTGAATTGGCCGGCGTACTTGTATCGGGCGACCGTGCGGAAGGCCTTGGAGATCGCCCGCCGGCGGATGGGGAAGGCAGGGAGGGGTGTGAAGTGTCAGGCATCAAGCATAGAGGACCATGGACTTGAACCTTCGAACCTGAACCTTCCCACCTCCCCTGCCCCTGATTCCGCCATGCAGGCCGACGAATTGCAGCAGAAGCTGGTCGCGGCTCTCGCTCGGCTGCCGCGACGGCAGGCGGAGGCGTTCATCCTGTCTCGCCTGGAGAAGCGGGAGACTGCCGAGATCGCGAAACTCCTGGGCTGCTCCGAGCCGACGGTGCGCGTTCATCTGCACCGTGCCGTGATGAAACTGGCCGTCGAGTTGCATGAGTACCTGGAAGGTGAACCATGAGTCCTCACAACGTCACCCATGAGCAACTGGTTCAGTTCGCGCTCGGCGAACTGTCTTCGGAAGAAACTCGTGAGATCCAAGCACACCTCCGACAATGCGAGCCGTGCAGGCGATCGGTCGGGCGGCTTCAATCGCTGCTCGACTGCGCCGAACGCATGAGCGTGTTGCCACAGGACGAGCAAACTGTAGAGTCGGCGAACCGCAAGGTTCTGCTGGCTGCGAAAACACAAGACCAAACGCGCCGCGGGATTTCATTCCAGGCGGTGCTTCTCGGGAGAACGATCATGAATCATCGAATGGCAAAATGGGCCGTCGCGGCCGTGGTCGCCCTGGCTGTGATCGCGGGTTGGAGTCTGTTCACAGGAGACGGGAGCGGCGCAGCCTACGCCCGCATGGTGGATCAGTTGCACAGCGCCCACACGTTGATGTTCAGCATGACGACGCGAACCGGCGTGGAGAGCATGCCGACGGTGCGCATGGACATGGCGTATCGCGACACCGGCCACGTTCGCATCGCCACGGCCGATGGGTATGTCACTGTACTTGAGGCTACAAGCACCGGGACCAAAGGCATCAGCCTCGTTCCGCCGACGAAGAGCTACGTGGTCTTCGAGATGGCCAACGTGCGGGACGACCCGGCCAAGGACCCCTGGGCCACTCTCGAGCGGCTCAGGACTCTTCCCGCACAGGCGGACACGATCCTGGGATGCAGGGAGATCGACGGGCGATTGCTTGAGGGATTCCAGGTCCGCGGGGAGGACGCGACGACCACGGTCTGGATCGACCCCGACAGCGGTCAACTTGTCCGTACGGAACTGGAGTTCACAGGCGCGTCGGGGATGAATGTGATTCTGAGCGATTTCCAGCTTGACGTGCCCCTGGAGGATTCGTTCTTCAGTCTGGAGCCGCCGGAGGGGTATACGCCCGTGGAGGTCAGCGCGGACGCCTCGCAGGTGACCGAACGGGATTTCATCGAGCTCCTGCGGCTGTGGTCGAACTGGACGGTCGATGCGAGTTTCCCGCCGGTCGTCGGGAGTCCGGAGATTGCCAAGATCGCCGTACAGATGGCGCGCGAGGGGAAATTCGTCGGCCCGTATGCTCCTGCCTACGGTTCCGAACGGCAGCCGCAGATCATGTACCGGGGATTCGTGTTCGTAGGTCAGCTGGCTGCGGGCACATGGCGCTACGCCGGGCAGAACGTCTCTTTCGGCGATCCCGCCACGCCGATCTTCTGGTATCAGCTTGTAGGTTCGTCCACCTGGCGGATCATCTACGCCGACCTCCATGTGGAGGACGTGACCGCGGACAAGCTGCCGAAGTAGATTGGCGAGGGTCATTCGAGTGGAATCAAAGCCGGGCTTCAGCGTCCGGCTTTTTGTTTGGCCGAGGAGAGAATCTGCGGGTCAAAGCGTTGACGGCGGGACGGCAGGCCGCGAAAATGTCCCGGCCATGGACGAACAGAAGAAGAACGTCAACATCTATACCGACGGCGGCTGTCTCGGCAATCCCGGGCCCGGGGGCTACGGCGCGGTGCTGCGCTACGGTCAACACGAGAAACGGCTCTCCGGCGGCTTCCGGCGGACGACCAACAACCGCATGGAGATCATGGGCGCCATCGTGGGCCTGGAGGCCCTCAAGGACTCCTGCTCGGTCACGCTCTACAGCGACTCCAAGTACCTCGTCGACGCCATGAGCCTGGGCTGGGTGCAGCGATGGAAGGCCAACGGCTGGCGGCGCAACAAGACCGATAAGGCGGTCAATCCCGATCTCTGGGACCGGTTGCTGGCGATCTGCGAACGTCACACGGTGAAATTCGTCTGGATCAAAGGCCACGCCGGGCATCAGTACAACGAAATCTGCGACACGCTCTCCAAAAAGGCGGCGTCGGGCCAGGATCTGCCGGTGGACGACGGATACGAAGAGTAATCCAGCCTCGGCCTGCCGGTCTTACGCTTGGCCCTTGACCTGTTCATAGAAGACCATGGCCGGCGAGCCCGCGAAGCTGATGCCCATCCAGGCGGCCTCGTCGATCTCGGCCTCGGAAAAGCCCTTCTTCCTCGCGTTCTTCAAGTGCATCTTCAGGCACGGCTCACACCGAAGCGCCACGGACAAGGCGATCGCCATCGCCTGCTTGGTGTATGCGTCGAGACCGTGCGGCGAGTTGGCGGCGCTGAGGAACTGCTGAAACGCAGCCTTGACCGAGTCCACCGGCGAGTCGCCCTGGGCCGGTGAAGCAGCGACGGCATCCGCGCAGCAAGGAACCGGCTGCATTGATGATTGATGATTTGTGATTGATGATTGCGGCGATTCGGCTGCTTTGGCAGAAGCGAGCGATGGGATGGTCCGTTTGCCGGTTGTCTCAACGTGAATCAGACCCGTGCCTTGGCCTTTGATCTTGCCGATGATCGCTGCGGCCGAGATGCCCCGGCTGTGAAGAGTTTGGAGCAGGTCCGTCGCCTTGGTTGGCTCGATCGCGATCAGCAGACCGCCGGAGGTCTGGGCGTCGAAGCAGAGGTCGAGCATTTCTTGCGGGAGCCGCTCGGAAGCGATGACGCGGTCGGCGCAGGACTCTTTGTTCCTCTCGATCGCGCCGGGCAGAATGCCCGCCGCCGCGTATTCGAGAACCCCGTCGAACAGGGGCAGATCGTCCCAGACGAGCTGCACGTCCACACCGCTGGAGTGGGCCATTTCAGCCAAATGGCCCATGAGACTGAACCCTGTGACATCTGTGGCGGCGTGCGCCCCGAATTGAACCATCAGCTCTGCGGCGGTCTTGTTGAGCGAGGTCATCGAAGCCGCTGCGGCTTGCATGCTCTCGGGTCTGGCGCGGTCGATCTGGGCGGCGAAAGCGACGATGCCGGTGCCCAGCGGCTTGGTTAGGATCAGCACGTCGCCGGGACGCGCTCCGGCGTTGGTGACGATGCGGTTCTTGTCGATGATCCCGGTGACGGCGAAGCCCGCTTTCACTTCCGGGTCGTTAATGCTGTGGCCGCCGATGATGGCGCAGCCGGCCTCCTTCATTTTGTCGATGCCGCCGCGCAGGATCTCGAACATGGCTTCGTCGGGGATCTTCCGCACGGGGAACCCGATCACGGACAGCGCGGTTAAAGGCGTGCCGCCCATCGCGTAGATGTCGCTGACGGAGTTGGCCGCGGCGACCTGGCCGAACGTGTACGGATCGTCCACCGACGGGGTGAAGACGTCGACCGTCTGGACGAGGGCCTGGCCGTCGCCCATGTCGTAGATGCCGGCGTCGTCCCCGGCCGCCATGCCGACCAGAACGCGAGGGTCCTCGACGGGGGGCAGGTCCTTCAGCACGTTCTTGAGAAACGCCTGGTCGATTTTCGACGCGCAGCCGGCCTTCTCCACGAGCTTGGTCAGTCGCACGGGTCCGGTCGGACTCTCCATCCGCTCGCCGGCGCAGCTGCAGACGTTCTTCTCCTTGAATGTCGCGCAGGGGCACGGCTGCTTGGCGTCGCAGATGCAATGCCCCAACTTGATCGACCGCTGCATCACCCGTTTCCGTCTGTCCATGTTGATCATGATCGAATCCTCTGCAAGAACTATGGCGTGCGTCGCACGCTTCACATATTCATACTGTCACTCTGTCGCCGCGCCAAGAGAGCCGCCCCGAGGGCGCCGGTCATCTGCGGTTCGGGCGAGATGGCGACCGGTCGGCCCAAGGCCGTCTGAAGGGCTGTCTCCATGCCCGAGATCCGAGCGACGCCGCCGGTGAAGATGACGGGCGGCTCGACGCTCCGTCCGGCCATGGCGACGATCCGCGAAGCGATGGCGTTCTGAACGCCGGCAACGATGTCCTCGCCCGCCCTGCCGCAGGAGAGCAGTCCAATGATTTCCGTTTCCGCGAAGACCACGCACATGCTGCTGATCGCGGCGGGACTGGAACTCCGCGAGGCCATCGCGCCCAGATCGCCGACGGGAATGCCCAGCCGGTTTGCGACCACCTCGAGGAACCGCCCCGTGCCGGCGGCGCAGCGGTCGTTCATGGCGAAATCCCGCACCTTGCCGTTGCCGTCCAGACGCACGAGCTTGCTGTCCTGGCCGCCGATGTCGATGATCGTTCGAGCTTCGGGAACGAGGTGACGCACGCCGACCGCGTGGCACGTGATCTCGGTGATCGTTGTGTCGGCGATCTCAATCGCGTTGCGGCCGTATCCTGTGGCCACGATCCGCCGGACATCGGATCTCTTGCCCCCGCTCTCCGCGAGCGTCTTGTCGAACAACTCGCAGGCGAGCCGGCCCTGTTCGATGCCCTGATCGGTCTGGGCCTTGGCGATTATCTGTAAGCCGTCCGCGTCGATCAACACGATCTTGATCGCCCGCGAGCCGGCGTCGATTCCTGCATACATCATCTTTCTCTCCGGTCTTTCACTGTTTCGACGAGGGCCTCCAGCCGTGTGCGCAAGGTCGCCTGCGTCGCGTCCGTGATGGAGGGCACCTCAATCTCCAGGACGGGCAGGCCGTACGTCTCTCGCACCACCTGGCCGATGATTTCGCCTTCCAAGGCGCAGTGACTCGCGCCGGGAATGCGGGAGACGATCACCGCCTCGGCCCCGAAGCGACGGATGTCCGCGACGATCCGAGCCGCGCGGTCGAACGCCGAGCCGACCATCGGATCGGCCAGCGCCATCTGGGCCAGCGCCTCCATCGTCGGGATCGTCGTCGGGATCGGGTCCAGGGCGTGGGCGAAGAGGTATTCCGTGCCGCACATGCGCCCGCCGCAGTCCTCCAACAGATTCATCGCCTGTAAATCAGCGACGGGATTCACCCAGAAGATGCGGGCCGCATCGGCCGGGAGATGGCCCGTCCCGGCCGCCACCCGCCGGGTGACTTCGGCCAGCAAATCCGTCAACACGAGGATCGTCTCGTCCTGGTCCGAACAGAAGTGAATCGCGAGCATCTCGGCGATCAACATCTCCAGAGCCGGCATCGGACACAAGGGCGCCGTGAACGCCAGATGCCGGAGTTGGGCCAGAAGTTCGCGAACCAGATTCGCCTTTGCGATCCCCGCGGCGAGCGTGTCGTCATCGAGGGACCGGCTGGCGAGTTCCTCCAGGGCGGCCTTCACGCGAGACAGCTCCGAGCGAACGAAGTCGATTTGGCTCTGCGGAGCGGAGAAGCCGCCGGGCAATGTCACGGCCTGTTCGCCATTCTCGGCGGGACGCCGATGTGGGATCTCCCACCACAGGATCGGGTGGCCCAATCCGTTCAGGCGCTGAGCGATTGCGGAGAAGTCATCACAAGTGGCGCCGACGCTGCATGTCAGCAGGTCGGGAAGAGGAAAGTGCGCTTCGGTGATGAACGCTCCGAGCATGGCGCGGACCGGGCAAAAGGACTCGTCGATCCCCAACGAATCGGCGATCTGGAGCAGGCCGGTGTTGAGTTCCATCACACAGGGAATCCACCATGCGCCGTCGGGATAGAACGCCACGAGGTTGTCGAGGCTGTACGCCATGACCGGCACGGTGCCGAGGTCCTTCATTGCGCCGACGAGCTTTTTGCCGTCGTCGCGAGCCGCGCGGAGTCGATCCTCCTCGGTGAGGAGGAAGTTCCACAATCGCAAGGCAGCGGGCGAGTTGTCGTAGCGGAGCTTGAGCAGACGGGTATCGCCGTCGGCCACGTGCCGGCTGAGCGGACCGCCGTAGACGGGCTCGGTCATGCCCGCCGCGCGAAGACGGGCGTATTCGCGGTCCCATTGCTCGAGGTTGATTTTTCGCGGCTCGGCGTTCACTGAAGCATCTCCAGAAAGGCCCGAATGCGGGTTCGCAGGCGGGCCACGTCCGTTTCGTCGTGGCCGTCGCTGTCGAGTCCGAGCACAGGCAGGCCGACCCATTCCTTCAGTCTCGCCAGTTCCGCCCGCCACGCGTCGCACCAGACATAATGATGAAAGACGACGCCACGAACCCCTGTCTGCGTCAATTCGTTCTTGAGCCAAGAGTACAATTCGCTGTTGGGCCTGCGGGATGCGTCTGGAATGCTGAAATAGGCGTCGGCAAGTTCCATCAGCGGATTCTCGGTCAGTCGTCTGCGGTCGAAGGCCCGCCGCTGACCCCGCCGGCCGGTCTCAGTGGCGTCGAGCGCGATGCGTCCGCCGGACTCCTCGATGAGGTCGAACAGGATGCGATCTCTCTGCATCAAGGGGCCGCCAACCACGGCGATAGGCACACTCGCATCATGAACAGGAGAGATGGCGGACGCGGCCCACCCTACGTGTTGGGTCATTGTCTCTGCCAGCTCGTTGTAGGATGGAGCGTGGCCGCCCAAGCGAACGAGGAAGCGGCCGAGGCGTTTCAACTCCTCGAGGTACATCCGTTGAGCGGCAACCGTCTGCCACGTCTTCGGCACATTCAGGAGGAATGTGGGCGTCCTGGTCCCGCGAGCCAGCAAGTCGTAGACCCGCCGCATCTGATCGCACAGCGTTGTAACGACAATCCCGGCGGCGTTCTCCGCTGCGGCGTCGTTGGCGAACGCCCGGGCATACGGACAGAGTCCCTCCACTCGAGGAGCAACGGTTGCTCCGTCGGTCGGCAGCGGAATCAGCCGTCGCGGCTGCAAGCCGTGGGCGGCGATCCACTCGGCCGGCACGTAGGGACACGTGTACACGATGGTTCTGCTCGGCTCTGTCATGTCTGCCCGGACGCCCTTTGCTGAACGGTTTCGTAGAGCGCCTCGATCCGCAAGGCGATTCTGGCGGAGTCCGAGGGCGAGTAGTCCGTCTCGATTCGCAAGTACGGCACACCAAGTTCCTTCTCCGCCAGTTGCTTGACGAAGAACGACTCGACGTCGTACGTCAGGCACGCCTGCCAGATCAGGTCGATCACGCATTGAGCCTTGTACTCTTTCGCCATATCCCGCAGCACGTCGAATCGCCGAGTGTTCTTCGTCATCACCGAGCACGGCAGGCGGAAGTACTTCTCCGCCAGCGCGACGATCGGGTCGGCCGCGTTCTCGTCGACGTCGTCGAGGATGGGCTTGAGGCCGGTGCAGTTGTCCGTAGCCACGACGAGTCCGCCGTGTGATTCGACAAGGTCCAGCACGCGTTCTGCGCCGTGGGCCATGGGGACGCCCGTCATCAGGACGCGGATCTTCGAGTTGCCCGTGGATTGTTTCCCTGCATACATTTGCAGCGCCCGTTCGTACTGGCCGAAGTCGGCGCAGATACCGGAGATGCTGCTCTTGTACTGAAGCAGTTGCCGGCCGGTCAGCGGCGGATGATCCATCTTCATCAATCCCGCCAATTGCCGCCGGAGCGACCGCTCGCGATTCATCGTCTGGATCGCCTCGCGGATCTTCTCGTCGGTGATCGTGACAGGGAACGACTCTTCGAGCCTGGCCTTGAGCTTGCGGAGTTCGCGGACCCAGTGAGCCATCGCGTCGGCGTCGTCGGGCTTCTGCGGCAGCTCCAGAACGTGCATCGGCCGCGTCTGGGCCATCAACTCGTACATCTTCTTCTTGCCGTCGCAGGTGGTCTCGGCGACGATCAGATCCGCCATCTCCAGGAATGGATTGGCCTTCTGGACGTGGTAGCCGTACGTGGACTTGATCAGCGGGCAGAGATTGGCCGGCAGGTGCTCCTCCGCCGGGCCGATCGTCTCAGCCGAGCCGCCGCACAAACAGACGGGCACGGCGCCGGCTGCCATGATCAACTCCCGCGGCGTGTATTCGCACATGATCCCGACGATCCGCCGGCCTTTGGCCTTGGCATCCTTCGCATACTCCAGGCAATTCGGGATCATCCGCTCGAACCAGGAGAGCGGACAGCCCGCCGCCTGAGACGCCGACGCGGCGCCGGTTCCGCACGATACTTGGGGCGGATGGCACGGATCCGTCGGATCGATTTTCGCATCGCTATTTCCGCAGCACTTTCCCATATTCACCTCTCTTGCAGGCGTTGTTTCACGCTCGTGCAATGGCATGTCGAGGCCTCTCCGGGTGGCAGCGTCAAGGCCAGAGGCCTTGGCGATGGTCCTTTCCAATGGGCCGAAGACCATCGCCAAGCTTCGCTTGACGCTGCCACCCGGAAACCAAGAGCATGCAGTCTGCGCGTTATCCTTTTTTCCTTGCCACGAACAAACCTTGAACGATCTTACCGGCGCGGGCCAGTTGCTGCGTGAACACCATCTCCGCCGCCAGGGCCTGCATCATTTGCTGATCGAAACCAATAATCTGCAACGCGTCGTACGTCAACTGCATACTGAGCATGTTCAGATACAGGTCGATACAAGGCGCGAATCGGTCGGTGTTTTTCGCCGCCAGCACTTCGCAGCCGTTGGCCTTCAGCAGGTCGCGATAGCCGCCGAGGCTCTGGATGTTCTGGAACTTCATAAATCGCAGGAACCGCTCGGCGTCCGGCTGCGACAGGCCGTCGCCTTCGACCCAGTCGGTAAATGCGATGATGCCGCCGGGCCTGGCGATTCGCACCGCCTCGGCGACCAGCTTGTCCTTGTCCACCACGTAGCACCAGGCATCCTCGCCCCAGACGAAATC
>CALMMH010000030.1 GCA_937868145.1 uncultured Phycisphaerales bacterium | reverse complement strand
CGTAACTGGGCCGCAGACGATCGGCCTCCTCCTGGATTTCCCGGTCTTCGATTCGCTGGCCGTTCACGACGATTGCCATTCTGCACTCCTCAGTCTTTTGAAGACGAAATCCGAAACAAATTCAAATGACGAAAACCCAAATGACCGAAACGCTGTCGCTCGTCGGAGGGCCCGTTTTGAATTTTGGATTTTGAGCATTCGTGCTTGTTTCGGATTTCGAAATTCGAATTTCGTGTTTTTCGCAGGCCTATCCACGCGCCTTAGCGAACCAATCAGGGTCTCTCGCCAGTTTTCCCCTCGCCTCTTGGGTCATCATCTCGAACGCCGGATGGTTGCTCTCCCAGGCCCGCTGGGCGAACGGCGTTTTCCGCATCTTCTCGACCTCCACGGCCGCCTCGCGGAAATAACTGCCGTAGATATGCAGCGAGTCGCTGATGTCAACGTAGCGACCCACCCGCACCGGTTCGCCCCGCTTTTGGGCGATCGCATCCGCGATCATCCGCTGCAAATCAGTCAGAGCGTAGACGTTCATAAACCAAGCCTTGTACAGATCGCGGCTTCGCCAATGGGTGTTCATATTCAGCGTCCACCCGCCGGCCTCGTCGGCGACCAGCCGGCACCAAATCCGCTGCAAACACGGCGGATCGTCCGTCTGGGGATCGGCCGTAGGCATCCAGGTCACCGCCTGCGCCCGGCGGGTGTGTCCCGCTTCGGACAGGCTGTCGATGATGTACTGGATCTGGTTGACCGCGTGGAACGGCTTGGGACTCTTGGAGTTTCGCAGGTCCTCGACCGGACGATAGGCGAACAGCCTCTCGTGATAGGTGTAGGTCCACTTGCCCGCGGCCGGATCGATCCAATGATCGTGAATGCCGCCGACCACTTCCTGCCGGTAGGCTTCGAGCTCTTCGGGACCGCCGGGGAAGTTCTTGTGAATGCGGGGCTCGTTGAACGGATTGGTCACAGCGATCATCACCGTGGCGTCCTTGCTCGGCGGATCGCCCGGCTTGTCGTACTGGGTCTTGACCTCGTAGCCCTGATCCCAGACGGCCACAACGGCCTTCTCCCAGGCTTCGGGCAGACAGTGAGCGGTGATCGAAATCACAGGGATTGCGTCAGCGGCGTTGTTCGTCATTTCTGCACGGGCTCCACGGTGAACGGCTCGGCTCCTCGCCGGGTCTTCAGATATCGGCTGATGTCCAGTTCCTGCGGCGTGACGTTGTATTGGGCGTGGCGTTCCGACACCTCTTCCAACATCTGCTTGGCCCGGAAGGCGTGCCAGCTATCCGGCCAGCGTTGCATGATGTCCCGGCAGGCCTTGACCATGATGCCGTACTGCATCATGGGGAGCCGGCCGATGCTGCGGTTCGCGACAGCCCAGGGCAGAAGCTTGTCGGCCTCAATCTGATCGGTCTCCTCGAGCGGAATGAAATACAGAGTCGTCGCCTTGGTGATGCTGCTGGGCAGGACGACGCCGGGGGTCTGCGCCGTCGGTTGCGGCTGCTGGACCGGTTCCGACGGCTGCTCGGCAGGCGTTTCCACCGGGGTCTGGGTTTCCGCAGCGGGTTGTTGCGGCTCCGCGGGTTTCGGCGCTTCGCGGAACTGTTTGTCGCGGTCGGCCGTGTCGTAGAAGGTTTTCTCCTTTTGCGGCGGACCCGATTCCGGCTTTTCTCCGCTGAATCTGCCCAGGACGACGATCACCAGCACGATGACGACGGCCGCCCCCGCAATCTTGACCCATATCGAATTCACGGCTTTCGCTCCTTTCCCGGCCGGAACAACTGCTTGGCTGCCTCGGCGATAATCACAAGAGCCCTTTTTCACTGCCCGGCCATCTTAGCACGTTGATCCACCCCGCAAAAGAGATTTGTGTCTCTAGCACACCGGCCGTCCTACGGTGGTGAATTGTACGAGCAAGGCAACGGTCTTGGGTGGCACAGGAAAACTCGTTGGACTGATCCCAGGTTGTTTGGCCGTGCCACCCTACTCACCAAGTTAGCATAGCCGGCGTACTACGGGAGGGAACAATTGTTTGACAGGCCGGGGTCCCAAATCATAGCATAGACAAACGGCTCATGGAGGAGCGGGAGGTGATCCCAGGCGATGATCTCGCGTGGGGAGCCCGGAGTGCCGTGAAAGATAAATAACTATGTTCACTGGACTTATAGAAGTTACATGCGATGTCAAGTCGGTCTCGTCGGGAGGCTCCGAGGGCGGCTCGCTCGTGGTGGACCTGGGCGATCTGGCCCGGGAGTGCCGATTGGGAGACAGCATCGCCGTCAGCGGCGTCTGCCTGACCGTAACCCGGTTCCAAGGCTCGCTGGCGACCTTCGGATTGAGCCCGGAGACGCTGGAGAGGTCGTCGCTGGCGACCCTCCGCCCGGCCTCGAAGGTCAATATCGAACGGGCGATGAAGGCCACCGACCGCTTCGGCGGCCACATCGTGCAGGGCCACGTCGACGGCGTCGGCACGATTCGCTCGGTCAAGACGCTCGGCCAGTTTGCCGAAATTGAATTCACCGTCGAACGGGAGCTGCTGGATCAGATGGTCCTCAAGGGTTCCGTGTCCGTCGACGGCGTGAGCCTCACGATCGCGGGAATGGGCGCCGGAAGTTTCCACATTGCGGCGATCCCCGAGACCTTGAACCGGACCACGCTGGGCGACGCATCTACAGGTAGGCGAGTCAATATCGAAGTGGATATCCTGGTCAAGATCGTCCGGCGGCAACTGGAGGTCATGCTGCCTTCGCAGCAGCCGTTGACCGTCGACCGATTGCGCCAATTGGGCTACTGAATGACGACAGGATTGCATCCGGTTGTCGCCCCCGCGAAAGCAGGGGTCCATAACCGCCGAGGGTGAGTGGATTCCCGCTTCCGCGGGAATGACAGGCGGCAACAGAACGACGCGGCCGATATGGACTTGTTCCGGCCGTGAAGATGTGAAATGAAGAAGGGCAACCACAATTCGATCTCCGAGCAGATGGTCATCGGGGTGACCATGGGAGACGCCGCAGGCATCGGGCCCGAGGTGGTGGTCAAGGCGTTGGCCGATCCGGAGGTCCGGCGGGCGGCCAAGTTCATCGTCTTCGGCATGAACGAGCAGCTCTGCTACGCGGCCGATCGGGCCGAGATCGAGCCCTTCTGGGGCCGGCATCAGCATGAGAAGATCGGTCGGGAGTACCCCTACAAGGTCGTCGTCGCCGACTACGACGAGTACAGCGTGCCTCCATGGCTCAAGGAGCCCAGCCGGGTCGCGGGCGAAGCCTCCATCAAGTTCTGCACCGACGCCATCGCGGCGGCCAAAGCGGGCATCATCGACGGCATCGTGACCGCGCCGATCAGCAAAGCGAGCTGGAAAATGGCCGACGCCACCTGGCCGGGCCACACGGAACTGTTCGCTCAGAAGTGCAGGGCGCCCCGCAAGGCGATGATGTTCGTCGCCGGACCGCTCAAGGTGGCTCTGGCCACGATCCATCTGGGCCTGTTCGACGTCCGCAACAAGTTCACCATCGGCTGCGTCTTCGAGCCGATCGACCTGCTCAACGATGCCTTGAAAGAATACTTCGGCATCGAGAACCCGCACATCGGCGTGGCCGCCTTGAACCCGCACGCCGGCGAGCTGGGCCAGTTCGGCGACGAGGAAGAACGGATCATCGGCCCCGCGATCCTGCTGGCTCAGGAGCAGGGAATCGACTGCGTCGGCCCGATCCCGGCGGACGCCCTCTTCGTCAAGGCCGTTCATGGCGAGTTCGACGCAGTGGTCGCCATGTACCACGATCAGGGCATGATTCCGGTCAAGCTGCTCGACTTCGAGCACGCGGTCAACATCACGATCGGCCTGCCCTTGGTGCGGACCAGTCCCGCCCATGGAACCGCCTTCGACATCGCCGGACGCAATTTGGCGAATCCATCCAGCATGAAATCCGCGATCATGATGGCGATTCAGATGGCCAAGACCAAGCGGGCCGTGATCCGTCCGACTGCGGTGACGCCGACCGGCCGACCGACCGGCGAAGCCTCCGGGCCCGCTCCGCGCGAGGAGCCCAACAGCGCCGCGTGACGGCCTGCCGTCCCAGTCCTATCCGTCTCATTCGTCCCATAGGTCCTATGCAAACAAAGCGTCAAATCCAAGAGCTGCTCACCGCCGTCGGCGTCGCCCCGAACCGCCGGCTTGGCCAGCATTTTCTCGTGGACCTCAATCTGATGCGTCTATTGATCGAATCGGCCGGGATCGGGCCCGGCGACGTGGTCCTGGAGGTCGGCACCGGAACCGCCTCGCTCACCGAGGCGTTGGCTGAGCAGGCGGGATCGGTCGTCACGGTCGAACTGGACCGCACCTTGGCCGGCATCGCACAATCTCAGTTGGCCGGGGCGACTAACGTCCAGGCCCTCAACACCGATGCGCTCTCGAACAAAGGCTCGATCGCTCCGGCGGTCATCGAAGCAGTGGAAGCCGCGAGAGCCAGGCTCGCAGAGATGGGACGCATAGGACCCATGAGACCCATAGGACCGGTCGCAGCACAGAGCCGATTCATGCTCGTGGCCAATCTGCCTTATGATGTTGCCTCGCCCATCATGATCAACCTCGTCAAGGGACCGCTGATCGTCGACGCGATGTGCGTGACCGTGCAGAAAGAGGTCGCCGAACGGATGGTCGCCTCGCCGGGCTCCCGCGACTATGGGACCGTGAGCATCTTCCTTCAGGCGACCGGCAAAGTCGAGATGGTCCGAACCCTGCCGGCCAGCGCATTCTGGCCGCCGCCTCAGGTGGAGTCCGCAGTCGTCCGCTACGTTCGCGATTTGGTGAAAAGCCAAAGCATTGTGGATATAAACCTCTTTGGCGCGGTCGTAAACCTCTTCATCGGCCACCGCCGCAAGATGTTGCGAGCCTGCGCCAAAGGGGCCCCACCGGAATTGGGCGGCCGCGACATCTGGCCCGAAATCTTCGAGCGGTGCGCCGTCGACCCCACCCGCCGGCCGGAGGAATTGTCTCCCGATCAATACGTCGCTCTGGCGAACGCCTGCCATCACCAAATCGCGGCGAATTAGGCAATTTACGGACTTTGGATTTGCATCACCCGGATTTCAGAGTTATAATGCGCCACGTGTGTGATGGTGTATTCTGGGCGCAAAAAACAAGATTCGGTGGAACAGGGCGCCGTCTTCAGGCATCCTGTATGCGTAGGCATTTCTCAAATATCGTGATGGAAGGAGTACTGGGTATGAGCAGGCGACGTGGCTTTACACTGATCGAGCTTCTGGTCGTCATCGCGATCATCGCTATTTTGATGGCTATCCTCATGCCGTCACTGTCGAGAGTCAGGGACCAAGCCAGGCAGATCAATAGCAGCGCGAATCTCCGCCAGTGGAACCTCGTGTTCAATATGTACGCGGGGGAAAACGGCGGCAAATTCTACTCGGGAACCACTGATGCGGGCTATTGGTGGGTTCACCAGCTTAGCGAGAAGGAGCAGGATTGGAAGCAGAATGAAACCTGGTTCTGCCCGACAGCCCTCAAGCCCATCACTGACGAGAGAGGCGTCGCAGCGCAGACGCTGAACATCTACAACGCCTGGGGCATCTTCATGACGCCGACCTCCCAGACGTACGGCGGCAAGACCTACGCGATGAACAAGAACGGCTTCAACGGCAGTTACTCCTTGAACGGCTACATGCTGGGCATTCCGGCCACCGGCACCTTTGAAGGCGGCGTGGCCGCGAAGAACGGCTACCGCAACATCAACGACGCCAAAAACCCGAACAACGTCCCGGTGATGATGGACGGTCTTCGTTTCGACACATGGCCGCTGGAGAGCCAGGCGCCGGCAACTCAGGAAGAGGCCGCCTGGTCGAGCAACAATATGGGGCGCGTCTGCATCAACCGGCACAGGGGCTTCACGGACGTGGGCTTCCTGGATTGGTCCGTCCGCAAAGTGGGTTTGAAAGAGCTCTATACGCTCAAGTGGCACAAGGCATGGAATGAGAGTGGTCCTTTCACCCAGGCCGGCGGCGTGAGCGAGAGCTCCTGGCCCGACTGGATTCGGTCCTTCAAGGATTATTGATCGCCCCGCGGCATCGAAAGACGCCGGAACCGGACTGTCGGCTCGTTGCAGGTTCGTCACCGATTATTGACCACGTGATAGGAGGCAACGTACGGCGATGAGGCACGAAAGAGAACGGAAGCACCAGGGGATGGGCTTCACGCTCATCGAGTTGTTGGTTGTCATCGCAGTGATCGCGATTTTGATGTCGATCCTGATGCCGGCCTTGCAGCGGGCAAGGGAACAGGGCAAACGCAGCATCTGCCTGGGCAACCTCAAGAATCTGACGCTCGCCTGGATCATGTACGCCGACGACAATGACGACAAACTCGTCAACGGCGACTCCGGCGAATACGGCCTCACGGCCAACGGACCCTACTGGGTCCAGAAGGATTGGGAGTCGGCCATGACGGAGGCCGTCAAACAGAAAGCCATCATGGATGGCGCCCTCTATCCCTACAGCAAGACCATCAAGATCTACAAGTGCCCGAACGTGGAGAGAAAGACCGCGGCTATCTATGGCCACGTCAGTCCTCCGGTCCGCACCTACTCCATCTGCGATTCCATGAACTGCAAAGGGTGGGAGACCTCCATGAACGCCAAGAGCGTACCGCTCAAGAGGCGAATGCAGATCAAGGATTCGACCAACCGCTCGGTGTTCCTCGATGACGGCGGCACTTGTCCCTCGGCGCTAGGCGGCTGGACCGTCTATTCGAGCCAGTTCAAATGGTGGGATCCGCCGCCGGTCCGTCATGGCGACGGCACCATGTTCTCCTTCGCCGACGGGCACAGCGACTACCACAAGTGGGAGGATCCCCGGACCATCGAGTTCGGCAAGAAAATCCCTCCTACCGCGAACTCCGAGGTGCAGCCGGACAATCCGGACATGGTGTGGGCGTCGCTTGTCGTATGGGGCCAAGAGGCCACCACGATTCGCCTGCAGTAGCGCGAGCCGTCCTGCCTGACACGACAACAAGATACGATTGCAGATGGGACCGCCGCCGTGGCGGTCCTTTTTTTTGCACGGGTTGTAGAGTGCGTTCCGGGAGATTCTCATGAGCGAGAAGAAGGCCTTTACCCTCATCGAGCTGCTCGTCGTGATCGCGGTCATCGCCATCCTCATGGCCATTCTCATGCCCTCGCTGAAGATCGCACGGGAACAGGCCCGCGGCATTTCGTGCATGGCCAACCAGCGATCCCTGGCCCACGCCTATATCCAGTACGCCGACGACAATGACGGCGTCATCTGCGGCGGCATGGCGATGTACGCCAAGGTCAACGGCATCCCCCCCTGGGTGATGCCGCCGCTGGACTACGCCGTCGGCTCGATCGTGGAAAAAGGCAGCGGCAGCGTGACGCTCCAACAACGGTACAACGGGCTCCGCGCGGGGGCGCTCTATCCCTATATCAAAGAAGTCGAGGCCTACCACTGCCCCGGCGACAACCGCGCCAGGCTCGGCACCAGCCTGGGCAGCGCGCCGGAATTCTGTATTTATCGCAGCTACTCCCTCACGGACTACCTGCGAGGCACACAGACCAAGGACCCCAAGAAGCTGTTCACCTTCAAGCAGCCGGCCAACAAGATGCTGTTCGTGGAGGAGATTTACGACGGGGCCTCCGGCAACTATAATCACGATGCGTGGTCGTACAACCCGTACAGCAACTCGCTGTGGGACCCGCTGGGCGTCTTCCACAGCGACGCCTGCACGTTCAGCTTCATGGACGGCCACGCCGAACGCAAGAAGTGGGACGACAAGCGGACGATCGTCTACTGCACGAGCCGAGCGGAAGCCGCGGCCAAGGGGTTCGGCAAGGACCAGGCGTTCAATCCGCCGAACGTAGATCTGGACTGGCTCGACGAGCGGTATCCCGGCAAGACCCACGTCGCCGGAGATTGAGGATCGCTCGGCGGCGCGGGCGGATGACGAGCGACAGCCCGACGTGCGCGAACGAATGAGATAACGGGTCAAGAGCAAGGGATCATGAGGAAATCGGGAGCGTTCACGCTGATCGAGCTGCTCGTCGTGATCGCCATCATCGCGCTGTTGATGGCGATTCTGATGCCCTCGTTGCAGCGGGTCCGCACGCAAGCCCGGGCCGTGGCCTGCCAGTCGAACCTCAAGCAATGGGGCGTGATCTGGGCCATGTACACGGACGACAACCACGGCATGTTCCCCAAACGAGGGGCCAGCACCGGCCGCTGGATCGACGTGCTGTTCGATTACTACTACAAGGACGACAAGTTCCGCGTCTGCCCGGCGGCGACCAAGATCGCGTTTCCGCAGTATCCGCCGGGGGCCAGCTCGACCCTGGAAGTCGGCGGCGACGCGCTCACCTCCTGGGGCAGGCTCGCCGAGAGCAGCGGCCGACCCGCGGGAACCTACGGCAGTTACGGCGTCAACGGCTGGGTGTACCAGCCGGCGGAAGACACTCTCTATGGCAAGCCGGCCCAGTTTTTCTGGAGAACTCCCAACGTCAAGCGAGCAGCCCAGGTGCCGCTCTTCCTGGATTGCTGGTTCTGGTGCGGCTGGCCGGAGCACACGGACACCCCGCCCAAGTCCGACGACCGCTCGGCCAGGTATCCCGGCGACGACAATGCCATGAACCGCTTCTGCATCAACCGCCACCAGCAGGCGATCAACGGCGTCTACCTCGACTACCATGTGGACAAGATCTGGCTCAAGGCCCTCTGGCGTCAGCAGTGGAGCAAGCCGCCGCGATTCGACGTCGGCGCTCCCAAGCCGAACTGGGAAACGGAATCTCCGTGGATGACGAGCTTCAAGGATGATTGATGTGCGATGTTTGATTGTTGATTTCAGAGGCGCTTGCGGTTCGCCGGCTTGCTCAAATCAAAAATCAACAATCACAAATCAACCCTTCACAAGACCGCTGTCTTGTGTCTGTGGCTGTGGCATTCGATGTTGACCGCCACCGGCAGCGAGGCGATGTGGCATGGGGCCGTTTCGATGAGCACGCCCAGAGCGGTTGTGTCGCCGCCGAGGCCCTGCGGGCCGATGCCTGATGCATTGATCCGGTCCAGCAGGTCCCGCTCCATCTGTGCATAAAACGGATCGGCGTGGCGGCTCTCCAGGCTTCGCAGCAGGGATTTCTTGCTCAGCAGGCAACTGGTTTCGAAGTTGCCGCCGATCCCCACCCCGACCACGAAGGGCGGACATGCGTCGGCCCCCGCCTGGCGGACGACGTCAACCACCCAGTCCACGATCTGTCCGCTGTCGGCCGTGGGACGGAACATGCGAAACTGGCTCTTGTTCTCGCAGCCGCCGCCTTTGACCATGACCGCCAGCTTGAGCGTGCCGCCGGGGACGATCGAGTGGTGGATAATGGCAGGTGTGTTGGCGCCGGTGTTCTTGCGGCCGTTCAGCGGGTCCGCGACGACGCTCTTGCGGAGATAACCCGCCTCGTAGCCGGCCTTGACGCCTTCGTGAATCGCTTCCGGCAGCGTCTGACGCCCCGGCCCTGCGGGCGAGACCGCCACCTCGGCCCCCTGCTCGACAAAAACGATGGTCAGGCCCGTATCCTGACACAGAGGGATCATGTCCTGCGACGCGATGCGGGCGTTTTCGACAAGCTGATCGAGCACGCGCCGGGCCCGCGGATTCGATTCCCTCTTGGCAGCCTGCTCCAAGGCGGCCAACACATCCGCCGGCAATTCATGACAGGCCGCCACGCACAGCGACTTCACCGCCCCTACGATCTGCTCGAATTCAACCGTTCGCACGATTCCCCTGCCCGCAATCCCAAGAACCTCTACCACAGAAACACAGAGAAAAGCGAAGCCGGGAAGAACAGATCACAGCGTCTCCCGAGCTTCTCTTCTTCGCGCCTTTTTGCTCTGTGGCCTCTGTGGCCAAAACCACTATCTTATCCTTGAAGAGCGGATCACTTTCCCAGGACGCTCAGCTCGAACGTCTTGTACGTGACGTTGTCCACGTCGTCTCTCATTTTCAAGGCGAGGATATGCTCGCCGGGCTCGAGCTCCTCGGTCGCAATCGTGAAGCTCTCGTCGGTCGTGTCGAACACGGAATCGTCGGGCACGGCGCCCTTCCACTCGGCGTTACTGTCGACGGTGTACTCCATCGAGTTGATCACGCTCAGCTCGTCGGTGACCTGGAGCTTGAGGGTCGCGGCTTTGCCGTTCTTCTCGATGGCGTACTTGCGGATGGTCGGGCCGGTGTTGTCCACGACGATGGTGTCGCTGATCCGACTGCCGATCAGCTTCGTGGCCACCGTGTTGCTGCGGGAATCGTCGGCCGTGACGCGGACCTCGTAGCGGCCGTCCTCGACGGTCTTGCTGTCCCACTCGTAGTTGTCGGCCTCGATCTCGTCTTTCATCTCGATCCAGGTCATCCGGCCGATCCGCCGGAAGTCCAGACGGTATACGAGCTTGTCCTCGTTCTCGTCCCGTGCCTTGTAGCCGATCTTGAAGACGCCTTCCTTGCCGGGGGTCACGAGGCGGGTGGCGTCCACCGTCTCAACCTTCGGGCTCAGGTTCGGCACCGTGCTGGCCACGGCGATTTCGCGGATCAGCGGCGTCTTCTGCCCGTCCTTGGTCTCCAGGACGAGCTTGTATTGGCAGAACCGCCCGACCGGGCAACGCAACTGAATCGGTTCGGTGATTTCCGCCAACTCGGTCCACTCGGAGAACGTCGGGTCGTTGACATCCTTGACGTTGCCGCTTCGGGAGGCCACCAGGACCTTGCTGCCCTGCGGAATGTCGGCGTCGATCTGGAGCTTGCCCCATTTGGCGGGCTGGCCGGCGTCGATCAGGTCGGACTCGTATGCGCCTTCGGTGGCGTAGCCCGACGACAGGAGAACCAGGCGGGCCGGGTTGGCGGTGCCGACGTAGATGTCCTGGTCGGAAACCGTCACCGCAGAGATCTGGGCCGCCTTCTCATCCTCGTAGATGACCGCCTGACGCTCGGCGTCCGGGTCCACCATGAAAAGCTGGGCGTCGTTGCCCGAGCCGACGAGGATCTTGCCGTCCTGGCCGGCCAGGCAGAGGAACACCGCCGGCTCGTTGAAGACCTCGTTGACATACCCCTGCTTGTCGACCCCATAGACGTAGCTGGACGTCCCCGGCTTCTGGGGAGGCTTGGCCGCAGGACGCGGCTGCGACTGGGGTTTGCCGGCGGCCGCGGCGCTGGAATTGGCGATCTTGAGCGTTACGACGCCATCGGACACGGCTGATTTCCCATCCCCTCCTTTGCCTTCCGGCCGCCCGGAGCTGCCCTGTTGAGCGGCGAACCGCTGCTCGGTCTCCACGACGTTGGCCGCGGTGGCGGTCGCGTACAGAACGTCGCTTTCACCGGGCGCGCCGGTGGCCAGGAACAAAGCGCTGATTTCGGGCTCCTCGCTGTCGTAGACCACCGTGGCGGTCTTGTTGCGGGGATTGATCTTATAGATCAGCCCTCGCGTATCGCTGCCGGCGTAGATGGAGCCGTCCTTGCCCGCCGCGACGGCCAGGATGTTTTTGTCCGGACTGTCGTACACGAGCTGGGCGACTTTGCCCGATGGATCCAGCGCGTAGACCTTGCCCGCCGGTCCGGTGCCGAGATAGATATTGCCGACATTATCGGCCTCAATGTCAAAGATATAGGCGGCGTCGTTGGGTTCGAAGATGGTTTCCATCTTGCCCGCCTCGTACCGGCAGAGACGGCATTTGTCGCCGCTGATGCCCACCAGGAGCCGCCCGGCCACGTCCACCGCCATCGCGAAGATGTGCTGGTTGACGGACTGGGCGTCGGATTCGACCACTTCGCCGGCCCCGTTGGCATCCGCGACGGGCTCCTTGACGGCGGGCTTGGCTTTTTCGACGGCCGCTTCCTGCTCGGTCGGGTAGATCCGGGTCAGCTTGTCCAAACTGTACTTGTACACGTAGCCGTTGGGGCTGGTGCCGAGGAAAATCGTTCCCCCGCTGACCACGACGCAGTTGACGGACCAGACGCCGTCGAAGTCGGAAGCAAGGACCTTGGCCGCCCGTCCGAGTTGGATGGTTCCGCGGGAGGTCACGATGACTCCGTCGGCCTTGCCCGCGAGCAGCTCCTTGCTGCTGGCCTGGCGTGTGACTTTGCTGGTGACGGCCAGGGCGCTCGAGGCCAACAATGCGACAGCCACCAGAGCGGCTCCGAGGCCGCAGCGATCCCTACAGGAACTTCTTTCCATGGTTACTCCTATGAGGCCAGGTCACTTCTCCACCGTGACAGGCACGATTTCTTTATCGGCGATGACGGTGCCGGCTTCGACGGTCTTCTCCACCCAGTGCGCGTACGGCATGGCGGCCACCGACCGGCCTTGGCTTTGCAGGACCAGCGCCTTGGTGCGGGGCAGTTTCGGCAGCTCGGCCTTTTCCAGCGCGATTCCGTCGGCCGGCAGAATCAGCAGACAGTACAACTGCGTCCGGTTGACGTTGAGAACCGTATTGAGGGCGTCCACCAACGTCAGATAATTCGTCGCCAGAAACCGGTACGGGGTGGCTTTCCGGAGGAAGGCTTCGTATTCGTAGGCGCCCAGGAACATCAGATTGTACTTGCCCGCCGGAAGGTCTTCCGGAACCGGGATGCGAACCTGATGCCTGCGTTTCTCCTTCAGATAGGATTCGATCACCACTTCCGCTTCGATCTCGTCGCCGGGCTTGACCTTCGAATCCACGACATTCACCGACCACAGATACGAGTCGATGTTCTTCGGCGTGACACACACGTCGAACTGAATGCCTTTGACCCCGGCGCCTCCGTACGGATTGTTCATCAACAACGTCAGCGCTCCGGCGATCTCGGCGCTGGGTTCGAGCAGTTCGGCATTGGCGGAGCTGTTGCGGAACCGGATGGATCGGCCGTCGTCCAGATCGATCGTCGCAGTGTACTGAATGCTGTGTTCCGGCGGGAACGGTCCGGCCTGGAACGCCGCCCCGGAAATGGCCGACCGCACCAGCGAAGCCGTCAACACCTGGTTGTAGGCCACCTGGCAGTTGTAAACGCGAGGCTCCAGGGTATTGAATCGTTCGATTCGCACGGTCAGCGGAATCATCGCAGGCTTGGCTCCGATGCGGCCGAAGATGGCGCCGGACTCGTCGGAGGTGATGGCTCCGATAATCTCCGAACTGGTGCCCAGCTTGGTCGACCGCTGGACGCTGGAGATCACGGTGTACACCTTCCCGCCGGCCATCGGCAGATTCGTCGGGCCGTAGCCCAGGAAGCTGTGGCCGAATCCGTAGACGCATCCGTCCCGGACCTCGGTGACCGTTCCGAGCACGTTCATCTTGATGTCGCCGGTCACCAGGGGCATGGTCAAAGTCCCGCCGGGGACCAGTTGCGTTTGTCCTTCTTTGGCGTCCATGCTGCCGCTGAGACCCGGCACCGCCATGAATCCCATCGCTTCCAACTGACCGGCCAGATGCTGGCAGGCCTCGCTCGGCAGGCCGGAAACCAGCAGCGGGCACGGCAACAAGGTGGCTCCGGAGGCATTTTGGCCCCCGAGTTTCCTGGTTGCGAGCTTCTCCGCGACTTCCATCAGGTCGATCGGCTTGGAGAAATCGACCGTCATGGCCGCAACCCCGGAGGGCTTGCCCGATCCGGCGGCGCCGGTCGTCAAGCCGACCTCCAGCATCTCGGCAATGGGCGTGACTCCGTAGAGCGGGTCTTTGGAGAACGCCCAGCCGAAGGCCAGGGCCCCCGCCAGGCGACCATCGATGTAGACGGGCGAGCCGCTGCAGCCGCCCACGGGGCCGGTGTGCTTGAATCGCTCGTCCTGGCCCATGACCAGGATCGCGTTGCGACCCGGCTCGAGGTTATGAACGACATCAAGGACCTTCAGCGTGAATTTCTCGATTCCGGCTTGGCCGTAATCCGTGAGGCAGTACGCGTCCATGCCCGGCTTGATTTCTTCGATCCCGATATATCGCTGAGAATCCCAAATCGCATCGATGCAGGCTTGTCGTTTGCCCGCGCCTTGGACCGCCCCGGTCGAAACCGACAGACAGACCCCAACCGCGAGCAAAACAGCGTAGATCCTCGTCCGTGCGAAGTTCGCCTTTGGCATTCTATCCATCCCCAGTACTTGCGTTCCATCAATCAGAACCCGCGAACAACACGGTGGGCCGTGCCAACGATGCCCAACTTCCCCTTCCGCGAGCCCTATGAAGCAGCGTAAAATTCTAACTCCACGAGAGTTCCATTGCAAGGTAAAAGAGCATTTGTTAGTATATTGGTTTGCCTTTTCAGTGGCCCGGCAACGTCGGGCCAGGGCCCTTGGATCGAAAACAACGGAGAACGATAATGAAATCGGATCATCGTCATGAACTGAAAACCAACGAGCTGGCGGACTGGTTGGAGAACATCCCGGAGTGGGCGCAGCAGAACCGCAAGAACCTCCTGGCTGTCGCGGCGGTTGTCGTCGTGGCGATCCTCGTGTACTTCTGGAGCTACTATCGCCGCGAGGTCGTCGCCGCCCGCAACCAGGAGAGACTGACGCTTCTGGTCACACAGGTGCCGCAGAGGATCAACGAGGCCATGCGGACGTCGGCGCAGAACGGCGACCAGACCCTGGCTCTGAGCTCTCTCGGAGAGGACCTCAAGGAGTTCGCCGGCGACATCTCGAACGACAATATGGCCGCCCTGGCACTGGTCAAACGCGGCGAGACGATTCGCGCCGAGTTGCATTTGCGGCCGGCCGACGCCAGCCGCGAGGAGTTGACCTCCCAGATCGCCAAGGCCCAGGCCAGCTATCAGGAGGCTCTGGATCGCAAACCCTCCAACCAGGCTCTGGCGGCTGCGGCACAGTTCGGACTGGGTCTGTGCGAGGAAGAACTCGGCAACTTCGACAAGGCCGCGGAGATCTACGTCGCGATGACCCAGAAGGCTGAGTACGCGGGCACCGTCGCCCGGGCAGCGGCGGACTATCGCTTCAAGATCATGGGCGAGTTCAAGACGCCGGTGGCCTTCAAGCCGGCGCCGCCCGAACCGAAAGTGACCGTGACGCCGGAGACTCCGACGCTCCAGATCCAGCCGGATCCGGCCGCCGCTCCGACGGTCATCGCTCCGGCCCCGGCCGATGCGAACAAGCCCGCCGGCGGGCAGTAAGCACAAGCTGGATACGACAACAAGAACCGACCGCGCACTTGGAGCATGTGGGCATGGAGCGCCGCGGCCAAACCGATTTGGCCGTGGACCCGGTGCAGTCCTGCCCATCCGACTGACAGATGGATGAATTGCAGGATCTCAGAGGCCAGCATCTGACGCTTCACGTAGGCGTCGGCATCACCGATCGCCGGCTCGACAAATACCTTCACGGCCGGTTTCGGAACCTCAGCAGGCACTTCCTGCAGGACGCCATCCGTTCCGGCGGCGTGACCGTCAACGGCAAACCGGCCAAGCCCAGCCAGCAGCTCCGGCACCACGACGTCATCGAGATGGTGCTCCCCGAGCCGCCGAGCAAGAATATCGAGCCGGAGGACATTCCGCTGGACGTCCTCTATGAGGACGCCGACATCATCATCCTGAACAAGCCGGCGGACCTGATCGTGCATCCCGCGCGGGGCAACAAATCCGGCACGCTGGTCAATGCCCTGGTTCACTACTCCGACCATCTCTCCAGCGGGCTCGGCGAGTTCCGGCCGGGCATCGTCCACCGGCTCGACCGCAACACCACCGGCGTGATGATCGTCACCAAGCACGAGACCGCCCAGTGGAAGATCGCCAAGCAGTTCGAGAATCGCCAGACGCAGAAGACCTACCTGGCGATTGTGCACGGGACGCCCGAGCTGGACGCCGACCGGATCAACCTCCCCTTGGGCGTGCATCCGCAGGTCCGCGAGAAGTACGCCGTCCGGCCGGAGATCGGCAAGGAAGCGGTCACCTACTACGAAGTCCTGGAGGCGTTCCGCGGGTTCTCGCTGCTGAAGTGCTCCCCCAAGACCGGCCGGACCCACCAGATCCGCGTGCACCTCTCGCACATCAAACACCCGATCGTGGCCGACGACATGTACGGCGGCAAGCTCGTCTATCCCTGGCAGCTCGCCGACGCCGAGCAGGCGGTCGAGGAGCCCGTCATCGCCCGCTGCGCCCTGCACGCCTTCAGCATCGAATTCCGTCACCCCAGCACGGATCAGATGGTGAAATTCGAAGCCCCCCTGCCGCCGGACATGCAGCACCTGCTCGACATGCTCCGGCAGTTCCGCAGCAGGTAACTTCGGTTGGATTTCACGTAAGATCGATCACACAACCGTCGCAGCCTGAGTTGATCCGTTCGACTCTGCCCTTTTCCTTGTTGGGAACAAACTGCTCCACCCCTGGAAAGAGTTCAGGTGGAATCGGATCCTTCGCGAAATAGTTGTGCAGAACGGCAAAGTGGACCTGCTGTTGACCACCAGAGACAGGGAGCTGAAAAATGACGTCTTCTCTGAATGATGCAACTGCGGAAATGC
>CALMMH010000029.1 GCA_937868145.1 uncultured Phycisphaerales bacterium | reverse complement strand
TGGCGACAGCTTCCGTTTTGCACGCACAGACGACTCCGATCAAGCTGTTCGACCTCACGTACGCCGTCGAGATCGACACGAACAACCGCGACCAGGTCCGCATGGCGTGGGACCATTGTCACACGGCGGCGGCGATGCAGGGACTGGTCAATCGCGACGGGCCCGTGCTCTACCTTCGCGTCATCGAGACGGAGATCGGGAAGAAGAACATCGACGATTACTGGCTCGCGAAGTTGTCGGAGCCCGGTCAATGGCTGCACGGCCGGCCGGTCGAACGCATTGAGACGATCGCGGACCTCGTGCGGCAGTTCCGCTCGCACATTCGCGGCCTGGTGGTCTACGACCCCAGGGTCGCGGCCACGAGCAATGTCGCCAGCACTCTCGCCGGGGCGGAGTCGCTGTTGCCCGTCCGATACGATCCCAATGAGGGGAGCCTGTATCGCCTGCTCACCGAAGGCCAGCTCGCGATCCCGATCAAGTGCTGGCTGGTCCGGCCGGATGGGACGTCCCTGTTCACGGGGCAAGGCACGATTCCCGACACGGATCTTCCCTCGACCGGCTCGGCCAAGTGCGACGCCTATCTGTGGATGAAGCACAAGTACCTCGACGCGGGCCGATGCAACGGCGCGTACGGAGCCTACTACCTAGACCAGTACTGGATCAACAAGCCACGCAACGCCATGCTGAACCATCACTGCCTGACCAATCACGACTTTTTCGTCGCCAAGAACGCGTTCTTCTTCGACCTGGGGATCTGGGGCGACGAGAAGCCCGTGGACGATCCGCAGCAGAAACTGGGGACCGACCTGGAGACGCTGAAGGCGTTGCTTCTGAGCGCGTACGAGCACGGCGGGCGGGAGAACATGATCCACATCGGAGGCTTCGTCCCCTGGGCCCACAAGTACACCACGCACGGGACCTCCGGCGGCCACCACGACCCGGTGCCGTCGGAATGGGAATACGGCCGGGTCATCAGCGCGTACAACGGCTTCATGGACGCCGACGCCGTGGGGTTCGGCGCGATGGCCAACGCGTCGTTCTTCATGCACTATCCGCTCCAGCCGGCGTACAAACAGGACTGGGTGACGCGAGAGAAGCTGGCCGAACGCGGCTATCTCGACAAGGACGGCCGCGTGAACTTCGACGGCCGCGAGTTCATGGTCTTCTACGTCGGCGACTACGACTGTGCCGCGTGGCTCTACCAGCGGATGATGGACATCTGGGACGACCCCGCCCGCGGAAAGATCCCGATGATGTGGTGCATCAGTCCCGTCCTGGATCGGCGGGCGCCGATGGCGATGGATTACATGCGGCGGACCGCGACGCCGAACGACTACTTCGCCTCCGCGGACAACGGAGCAGGCTACTGCGAACCCGGTATGCTGCAGGAGCCCCGCGAAGTCTCGAATCTGCCCAGCGGCCTGGACGCCTGGGCCCGGCACTGCAAGACCTTCTACGATCGCTGGGGCCTGAGCATCACCGGCTTCATCATCTACGCCCATGGGCCGATCCTGAACGAGGCCGGGCTCGATTGCTATGCTTCGTTCAGCGGCAACGGGATCGTGCCCTCCGGCGGGCCGGCTTCGCTGCTTCACAAGGGGATGCCGGTCCTGCGGTTCGACCACGACGTGAATGAGGACGACCCCGCGGCAGCCGCCCGCCACGTGGTCGATCGCGTGGCCCAGCGTCACGCCG
Organism: uncultured Phycisphaerales bacterium; assembly: GCA_937868145.1. Taxonomy (GTDB): domain Bacteria; phylum Planctomycetota; class Phycisphaerae; order Sedimentisphaerales; family Anaerobacaceae; genus PLanc-01. Next base: position 1,462 of record CALMMH010000029.1, on the reverse strand, counting down.
AGGGGTATCCGCCCTTCCACTGGTTCCGCAACATCCTCAAGACGCCGACCTGGTACGTGAAAACCTACGATACGATCCGACAGGCGAATCCCAAGATCGAGCTGCTGGACGCTCCGACGTTCTTTGAGCTCTACCGCATTTACCTGGAGAATCAGGGGGCCGAACGTCCCTGACCGACACATCGCGGGAAGATACGGTCCCGGAACTCTAGTTCGCTCCGCGTTTCTTCGGCGCCGGCCAACTGCTTTGCACGCGATCGAGATCCGCGACGCCGTCCGGGGTCTGCGGAGTCGGCTGCCGCCATGACGTGAACTCCCGGAAGAGCTGGAGCGTCTCGATGCTCCATTTCCAGGTCTCCGCGTGCCCGTCGGCAAACCCGAAGCTGCTGCGGGCGCCGTGCCAGACCACGATGGGATCGGACCAGTTCGCCGCGTCGACACCGCCCGTCGGGTCGATCACCCAGGCGTTGATGTTGTAGCCCCGTGGATCGTTCTCCTCGAGCAGCACGTACATCTGCGCCGGCTGCGCGAGCTGGGTCAGCCGCAACACGTTGCGCCAGTTGGCGGCCCCGCCCAGATCCTTGGACCACCATCCATTGAGGCTGTCCGGCATGGAATAGCTGCGGAAGTTCTTGCCCACGCTCTGGTCGCTCGGGCAATGATAGCAGGCCACGCTCTTGGTGTACGGGTAGAGCGTGCCCTTGCGGATGCCTTCGTACCGCTCTTCCCGCGTGGCGTTAAAGTAGTCGGTCACGGCGGAACTGCCGTCGACCACCCAGGGGGCCCAGGCCCAGTCGTCGCGGCGGCCCCAACTGCTCCCGTTGTAGTTCCACGAGCCGCAGATCCGGTCGTCGTTGTCGGAGGCGTACATCTGCCAGGCGGTCGTCAGCGTCCGCAGGTTGGCCTGGCACTTCACGGTCTTGCCTGCCTCCCTGGCCCTCATCAACGCCGGCATGAGGATGGCCATCAACAACGCGATGACGGAGATCACAACCAGCAGTTCAATCAGTGTAAACGCTCTCTCGGGCCGGCGGCGCATGATATGGCTCCTTCAGTTGAAATCCCCTTCAGCCTGCAATCAACTCGATTGTACCCGGTAGGAACCGGGAGACGCAAGCAGCGGAACGTGCAATCCCCGCCGAGGCGCGGCCGACAGGCAGTGGCGGTGAGCCAACACGAAGAAAGGCAGGACGCCGCGAGGACGCCCTGCCTTGTGCCTTCATGCCTTGAACTCCTTCAGATCACCGCCGCCGGAGGCATTCCGGCCGGCGGCCTGCCTTTGCCTACAGAGGTTTGTGAATCGGCAATCTCCTGCCGGCGAGCCAGGCGATCTCCTCTTCGGAGAGGGCCTTATTGTAGATCCGCACTTCGTCGATCGAGCCGGGGAAGTTGCCACCCGCGGCGTGACCGCGCTTGCCCATCTGGAAGTTGTCCTGCGTGTCGAGCACCCAGGCCTCGCTGGA
>CALMMH010000028.1 GCA_937868145.1 uncultured Phycisphaerales bacterium | reverse complement strand
GCCGCCAGCCGCAAGCCGGAACTGTCCAAGGAGGCGCAGGCGGAGCTGCGTTTCTTCCTCCGCCAGACCCGCCGCCTCCAGCCGGACGACCCCGACACCTTCCGCATGGACGTCATCGAGGAGTTCCTCAAGCAGTTCAACACGATGGCCGCGACTGTCACCGCCATCGCCGGCGGCGTCGTGGGCATCTCCCTGCTCGTCGGCGGCGTCGGGATCATGAACATCATGCTCGTCTCGGTCTCCGAGCGCACCCGCGAGATCGGCCTGCGCAAAGCGGTGGGGGCCCGGCCCTCGGCGATCCTGCTCCAGTTCCTGGTGGAGTCGATCGTGTTGTGCCTGCTCGGCGGTCTGATGGGCATCGGGATCGGGCAGGGTCTCACGAGCCTGATTGCCAAGATCCCCAACGCCGACTTCCTCGACATGGCCTACATCCCGTTGTGGGCGATCGGCCTGTCTTTCGGTTTCGCCGGCTCGGTCGGCGTGTTCTTCGGCATGTTCCCGGCCATCAAGGCCGCACGGTTGGACCCTATTGAGGCGCTCAGGCATGAATAGCCAGATGGAGAGTAGGAGAAAACGCAAGAACGCAAGAACGCAAGAACACCAAGGAGTCGGACGGTTGCGGGCTACCCTCCGTAGTTCCCGCCTTCCTGTCTTCCTGGTTTCCGGTCTTCTGTTCTTGTCGGCGTCGGGTTGTCACGAGTCTACCGCGCCCTATGATCCCGTCCTCGAGGCTCAGGTCCGCGCGAAGATCGATGAGATCAAGCTGCTGGAACTCAAGCCGACGGACCCGAACCAGGCCGCGCCGGAACCGAACGCGCCGCCTGAGAAGCTGGAGCTCTCGCTGGAACAGTGCCGGGCCCTGGCCCTGGAGAACAACCTGCAATTGAAGGCCAGCCTGATCAGTCCCACGATCGCGGCGGCCCAGCTCAGCGAGGAAGAGGCGGCTTTCGAGTGGTCGTTCTTCGCGAACGCCAACGCGGCCAAGTCGGACCAGCCCCAGGGAAGAGCGGTTCTGGTGAGCGACACCTTCGTCCCCGCCGTCGGCGCGTCCCAGATCGAATATACTCAGGTGGATACGGGAGTTCGGGTGCCTTTGCGAACCGGAGGCACCGTGACCTTCGACTTGGGCGACACGCAGACCAAGGATTTGAATGCCGACGCCAACAGGCCTTTCGATCCGTCCTACGAAGATTCGCTGGCGGTCTCCATCAGCCAACCCTTGCTGCGGAACGCGGGCCAATGGGTCAATACCTACTCGATTCGCCTCGCCGCGTACAACCGCGACATCGTCAGTGCACGCACGAAACTCGACATCATCACCGTTTTGGCCGCGATCGACCGTGTCTACTGGCGTCTGTATGCCGCCAGGCGAGAGCTCGAAGTGCGGCAGCAGCAGTACGAGCTTTCACTGGCCCAGCTCGAGCGGGCGCGTCGCCTCGTCGACGCCGGTCAGAGGTCCCAAGTGGAAGTGATTCGCGCCGAATCCGGCGTGGCGCAGCAGTTGGAGGCCATCATTGTGGCCGAGAATACTCTTCGCGATCGAGAACGGGAGCTCAAGCGGGTCATCAACAAGGCCGGCGTGGATGTCCAGACCCCGACGATCGTTGTCCCCGCCACCTTGCCGGACCCGGTCCACTACGATTTGGGGCAGGACAAGCTGGTTCGCCAGGCGATGGATTCCCGCATGGAGCTGCTCGAACTTCAGTTGCAACTCCTCCAGGATGCCGGCGCGGTGGAATTGGCCCGCAACCAAATGCTTCCGGCGGCCACCGTCGACTATACCTACAACATCAACGGCGTCGGGGAGACGCGCAACGAGTCTTTTGACATGCTCTCCAACAGCGATTTCGTGAACCATCGACTGGGTCTGCAGATGGTCGTGCCCATCGGCAACGAAGCGGCCAAGAGCCGGCTGAGGCAGACGATCTACCAGCGCCGCCAACGGCTTGCGGATCGCGCCAACCGCGAAGAGATCATCAAGGTGGAGGTGCTCAACGCGATCGATCAGGTCGAGGCGAACTGGCAGCGAATCTTGGCCGCCCGTCAGAACACGATTGTCAACGCTCGTCTGTACCAGGCCGAACAGCGGGAGTTCGAAGTCGGCATGAGCACCAGCACGGATGTGCTCGACGCCCAGTTCAATTTCGCCAACGCACAGACTTCCGAGATCCGAGCTCTGGCGGATTATCAGATCTCCCTGGTGGACATGGCCTACGCCACCGGGATGATTCTCGGGTCGGCCAGAATCCAGTGGGAGCCCATCGTGCCGGCCGACGACGTGAAGGACTGATCGATCTCCGATTCGGCCCAGGTCCGAAAACCCGTCTAAATGTCCCTCGCCCGTTTGCCGATAAGAGCGGCAGGGTGCGCCCGCGGTCGAGCCGGATCGTCTCCGGTTTGTGACGAAGCTTTGCAGCCTCGGTTTTGCACTCCGATCTTGGGAAGGGCAGGGTATCCGGATGACACGGAACCAGGGTGCTTATCGGATTGTCGCGGCGATTGTCGTCTGCGTGATCGTTTTGAGTTTGTCGACCTCGACCGGACGGGATCGAGGCGGCTATGAAGTGGAGGCCCAGGTCTACGGCGTTCCGGCCGCACAGTCCGATGCGGCTCGTGCCATCAACGCCAACGAGCGGCTCATGGAACGGCACATGGACATGACCGAGCGAACCTTCATCGCATACGGCGCCGATGTCAAGGCACTCGCGGCCAAGTTCGACGCAGTTGACGCCAAACTCACGGCCCTGGACGCCAAGCTTTCCCAGATGGACCAGCGTTTGGCCGGCATCGAAAAGCACATGGGCATCGCGCCCGTGGTTGCGCCGAAGCCGGCGAAGGCGGATCCGAATGCCCCGGCGTCCAAGACGCTGGCCGACAAGTTGTCTGCGATTCCGAAGTAGACAGGATCGGGCCCGCCGGGCTATGCGCCTGCCCCGGCGTTGTAGATCGTGCCGCCGCTCTCGGCATACCGTCTCAGCACCGCTCGGGTTTCGTCTCGCAGAATGTCGCGGGCGACCTCGATGCCTCGCCTGTTCAACTCGCCCACCCAGTCCGCGGGCTTGGCCCCTTCGTCGAATCCGATCTCGCAGGCGTCTTGACCCCGGGCTCCGCACAGGACCCGCCGAACACCGGACCAGGGGATCGCCCCCAGACACATCGCGCAGGGCTCCGTGCTCGTCGCCAACTCGTGATGGAGCCGGCCCCCGGCGGCCAGGTCGTAGCTTCCCACCGTCCGTTGAGCCATCGCGATGGCGACCATCTCCGCGTGCAGGATCGAGCAGTTCGACGTCTCGACGAGGTTCACCCCGACGCCGACCAGCCGCCAGGAGCCGGTCTCGAAGATCGCGGCTCCAAAGGGGCCGCCCGTCTTGTGCTCGACGTTCTGATTCGCCAACTCGATGGCCAGCCGCATTCTTGTCTCCGGGGAGTCGAACTTGTCGCTCCATCGGGCAATGAACGGCTCGATCCACGTGGGCAACTCAAATGTGACTCTGTTCTGTCGCAACAACATTCTCCATGGTTCTATTCTGACGTATCGCTTTTGGTCCCCGACCTCGGATCGCAGATCCGCGATCCCGCGACGGGGCGGATAGGAAGATGGTACGCGTTGCAGGGATCTGTACACAAGAGATTCCTTGTGTGTGGACCGGTCGCACACGGGAGATCTTGGGGTTGGTTTTCGATTTGCCCGATCGCTCGAAGACCGGTAGAATGCCTTCGGCAACAAGAAAGCGGCATTGCGGTGCGGATAGGCTCACCCTCCTGGAACGGCCTGCCGGAACGAAGGTCAAAGATCACATTTTCGAAGGAGATGGTTGTCCCATGGAACACATGCCACGTCGTGGAGCAAGACTCGTTGTCGATGTGCGGGAGCACGGGACCGTGGTCGGCACGGATGATCCGGTGAATCTGGAGTTCGAGGACTGCGTCAACGCCATCACCGGCCTGACCGACTGGCTGGCCCGCGCGCTGGCGGAGGTGAACGACGACGCGGTCGAGACCATCGGTTCGGCGATGCTGATCGAAGCTCTGCACCAGTGGACGTTCAACGAGCAGGTTGATGCGAGCGGAGAGACGGGCGATCCGGAGGATGAGGAGGACGAAGACGAAGAGGATGAGGACGGCTTCGAGGCCCAGTGATCCTTTGGAGACTCGTATGATCAAAGTCTGTTGAGCGGGAGATGTCTGACCATGAAGAGACTGGCGGCGGTGAGTTTGGCTATGGTGGCGGTTGTCGCGGGGTGCAGTTCTCCGGTTCCGATGTCTTCGTATGCGGAGTCTGACGGGCTCTTGAGGAGTGCGGCGGCGGATTACACAGAGCCGCCCGCCTTGACGACATCGCTGTTCAAGTCCGACCAGGCGGTTCTGGACGACGAGTCCGTCGAGAGGATTTTGTCATCGCCTCTGCCGCTTCCGGGGACCTTCAAGGTCGCCCTGATGAGATTCCCGGAGCCGTGGGGCGGGGGCGTGCGGTACTACGGATCGAACTACTGGCGGACGGAGGACTACCTCAGGACGCAGCAGTCGTACGTCGATACGATCTCCGGACGGCTGGCCGACAGTGATCGTGTCTCCGAAGTTGTTGTGTTGCCGACTCTGCTGACGCCCAACGAGTTCACTGTTCCGGTTCTGCGCGAAGCCGCGGTCCGGCTTCAGGCCCACCTGCTCGTGGTCTTCCGCATCACCAGCGACATCTACCACCAGCCGAAGCTCTTTGCCCAGGACCAGGTCAAAGCCTACAGCACCTGCGAAGTGGTGTTGCTTCATGTTCGCACGGGCGTGATCCCCTTCACGAAGATCGTGACGACGGAGCGGTCGGCGACGAAGGGAAAAAGCGATCTGGACGTCAATGA
>CALMMH010000027.1 GCA_937868145.1 uncultured Phycisphaerales bacterium | reverse complement strand
GGCGACTCCGTCGGAGGCGGCGGCAACCCGTTCAACGGATCCCTCGATGAGATCCGGATCTACGATCGGGTTCTGTCGCCGTTCGAGATCAACTTCTTGGCGGGAATCCAGTAAGACCGTCGCAAGTTTCTGATCACAAAAAGAACAGGTCATTTCCGGGGCCCGCGCCATCTTGACGCGGGCCCCGGCTTTTTGTGACGGCCCGCACGATACGAACGGACTCCTTGAGAGGATGGCCCGGATAAAAACAGGGTTTCTGCGATTCTGGAACGAAACGAGCGTTCGAATTCGATTGACCGCGAGGGGAGAATCTGCGATGATAGTGCATCCCTGCGCTGGTGTTCTCCGGTCGGGGTTCCCGGCGCGGCGCGCCATGTCGGGAGGAGCCCTTCGCAAGGGAGATGGATTCGCAAATAGGCTCATATGAGGATAGAGTGTACTTGAGGGCGGCGAACATCAATATCGATGATTCTGTGCTCGTACAGCAGTCGCAAGTGGGCGACGCCACGGCCATGGAGCGGCTGATTCTCAAGTACCAGAACCGCATCTACAACGTCATTCTGAAAATGTGCGGAAATCCCGACGATGCGGCGGAACTTGCCCAGGAAGCGTTTGTCAAAGTGATAGAGAACATTGACAAGTTTCAGGGCAAGAGCAGCTTTTATACATGGCTGTTCCGCATCGCGGTGAACTTGACGTTGAACCACTGCCAGCGAAGCAGCCGGACGGCCGCTCGATCCCTGGATGCTGAAGAAACGGAGCCGGACGGAACGACCTCGCAGACGCTGAGGGACTGCCTCAGCGACGAACGAGCGCTCGATCCGGCCGCCGTGGCCCAGAGCCGGGAACTTTGCGAGCTGGCGAAGAAGTGTCTGTTGCAGCTTGAAGAGCCCCAGCGGGCTGTGGTTGTGCTCCGGGATATTGAAGGCATGGATTACGCTCAGATTGCCGAAGTTCTGAACATTGAGATCGGAACGGTTCGGAGCCGGCTCAGCCGCGCTCGAAGCAGTCTGAGAGATATTCTGGAGGCAATGATAAAATGAAGCCCAATCCGAATCTCGATGAACTGCTCAGCAGTTTCATAGATGGGGAGCTGTCCCCCCGTCAGCGGACGGAGGTGCAACGGATGGCGGCTCACGATGCGGCGGTGGGCCGGCGGTTGCGGCAGCTTCAGAATTGCCGGACGATGTTTTCCTCGTTGCCCTCGGCCGAAGCTCCCGGCGATCTGCTCGATCAGATCAAGCAGTCGCTCGAGCGAAAGACGCTCCTGCAGGAGCAGCCGGTCGTGGCCCGGCGTTCCGCGGGGGTGATCCACCTGGTTTTCCGCAAATTCCTTTCCGCGGCGGCCATGATTTGCCTGCTGGCGTTCCTCGGAGCTGTCGTCTATCAAATTGTAGCGCCGGTTTCCGGGCCGGGAACGTCGCAACGGGTCGCGATTAATCCGACTCCGGACGAGCCCCTCGCGCCGGAAGCAGGGGAGCCGATGCTGGCTATGGTGGTTGCGGACGCAGGGTTCTCGGGTCGTCTGGAACTCCAAACCGCAGCCTTCACTTCGACGGATGCGTTCGTCAAGCGGGCGATTGGCACGTGCGGCCTGGTGGACCTCGCCGAGGCCGACTTGTTGGGCGATCGACGGACCTATCGCGTGGTCAGCACCCGCGAAGACATCAACCGTCTGGTGGCCTCGCTCGGCGGCGTTTGGGATGAATTCAGCTCGGTTTCGCTTCACGTGGATCGGCCCGAGGGGGATCCGGTTACGATCGAAGCCGTCATGCCGAACCAAGTGGAGGCGGTCATCGCCCGCGACAGCACCCAGGCGTCGATCCAGACGGCCGAGGTGTACGCCGCGATGAACCACATGTCGCAGAAGATGCCCGGTGGCGAACTGTCGCCGGTGATTGCCGAGGATCCGGGGAGCCTCTGGGCGATGGAAGCGATTCCGATGCCCAAGCTGACCGGGCCCGAGGATTCGAAACCGACCCCACCTGCTCCTGCCCGGGAATCGGCGCAGGCCAGTTTGACAATCGTTCTCCTTCGTACCTCCAAGTGACTGGGTGCAGCGCACGGATGCGCTTTGTTTTGAAGTTTCAAGGTTGAAGTGTGAAGTTTCAAGTGCCGGCTTCACACTTCAACCTTTTTCGTTTACACTCTCAGCTTGGAAATCGACACTTAAAACTTGAAACTTCCCTAGAGACAACGGAATGCTCGAAATCCCAAACGCCTGCTTGGTTGTCATCGACGTGCAGGGCAAACTCGCCCAGCTCATGTTCGACAAGGAATCCCTCTTCAAGAACGTCCGTATCCTCATTCAGGCGGCTCAGATCCTCGACATCCCCATTCTGTGGTGCCAGCAGGTTCCTGAGTCGCTGGGACCGACGGTCCCGGAGATCGCCGAGCTTCTGGCCGGCGAAGAACCCATCGACAAGGCCTGCTTCAGTTGCTGCGGCGAAGAACGGTTCACCGCGGAACTCAACGCCCTGGGCAGAGAGCAGGTTCTGCTCTGCGGCATCGAAGCCCACGTCTGCGTCTATCAGACCGCAATGGATCTGATGGAAGGCGGCCTGGACATCACGATCGTCGCCGACGCGGTTTCGTCGCGGACTGAGCAGAATCGCGAGACGGCCCTCGACCGCCTGTCGGCCGAAGGAGCCAACATCAGCAGCACCGAGATGGTCCTGTTCGAGCTGATCAAGACCGCCAAGCACCCGCAGTTCCGCGACATCGCCAGGCTGGTCAAATAGCACCGAAAGCAAGGCGAGGCTCATGACTGAATTGACCCGATTGACAATAGGGTCAGCAGCGTCAATTCGGTCAATCCGGTCCCAAAGAGGTTCGCCGGCCTTGATGATCCGATTGCCCCAGACCCGCGCCGTCCTTTCCGCAATCCCGTGAAGGATCAGAAAAAAAATCGGAATTCCGATTTTCTCATTGACAGATTCGACATGTGTCGAATATATTCGTATCGTGTCGAATATGGAGGTGCAGTCATGGGAGCATCGAAGAGGAATCAGCCGCCGTGGGGCGGTCAATCGCCGGTCGAGTTGACCGAGGCCGAGTGGGAGATCATGAAGGTGGTGTGGGAGAAGGAGCCCTGCGCCGCCGGCACGGTTCAGGAGGGACTGGCCCACAGTCGCGACTGGGCCTACAGCACCGTCAAGACCACGATGGACCGCATGGTTGAGAAGGGCTTTCTCAAGATCGAGAAGATCCGCAACCTGCAACTGTTTTCCTCGCGCGTCAGCGAAGTCGAAGCCCGGCGGGGCGAGTTTCGCCGGATGTTGAAGCGAGCCTTCGACGGCGCGCTGACTCCCATGATGCAGTTCCTGATCGAGCATGAAGGGCTCTCCGCGGAGGAAGCCTCGAAACTGCGCGAGTTGGTGAATCGCGCCGAGGGTGGCAAAGAAGCG
>CALMMH010000026.1 GCA_937868145.1 uncultured Phycisphaerales bacterium | reverse complement strand
CTTGTGGACGGCCCGGAGCCCCGGCGAGAGGGCGACGCATGCGACCGTGAAGCTATAGTCGACTTCCGGCTTTCCGGTGGGACTGTAGTTGGGTTCGTACGTGGTGACTTCGTTGGGGGTGGCGGCCTGGAAGATGTCGAAGCCGGGTTCTCCGATGCGGTAGCGATAGCCGGCGAAGATGCTCTCCTGCAGCGGGTAGAACCAGTTGTTGTAGGATGTCTGGCCGCTGTCGCGGTACTTCTGCGTGCAGTCGACGAAGAGCGTCTTGTCGTCGGCGGTGCCGAAGATCCCGTCGCGGTTGCACCCGATGATGAAATGGTCCAGGGGACAATCCGCGCGTGCAAGGAGGCTGCACGCAAGCGAGATCGCGATGGCGATGGCGCGAACGGGCTTCATATGTGCTCCTTTCTCATGGATTTCGCAGCCGATTGTGTGTGGGCGACGCATGCGTCGCCCCTACGGGTTCTCCGGCCATTTCGGGGCCGACTCGGGATACCAGTTGCATGTGCCGGGGTATTCGTAGGTCTGTTCGAATTTGAGCCCCTCGGCGTGGCCGTCCGCGAAGAGATAGTTCGAGCTCTTCTGGTGCCGATCCCAGGCGACGAACTGCTTGGCGTAGTCTACGGAGCCCTCCCACGTCTCGGGGTGGATGTGGTCGGCCAGTCGGAAGTTCTCGCGGTCCGGGGCCTCGCTGATCCAGATGCACGCCATGGGCTTGCGAATGGCGTTGACGCAATTGTACCGGTTGGACCGGGCGCCGTAACGATAGTGGATCGGGTCCAGCAAACCGTTGACCGCGAAGCTCGAGTAGCGGGCCTCCTTCTGTTCGCTCAGCGGCTGGTTCCAGTTGACGAATTCCTTGCCCTTGTCGCTGGGGCAGCGAAACAGGAGCTGTTCCTTCGTGTAGTGGGCGAGGACCCGCAGCCAATGGTCGTTCGGATCGCGGATGTGGCACGAGCTCGGCGGCAGCCGGTACTCGGAGTCGGGCAGGTACGTCTGCAACGCAATGCCCATCTGCCGCAGATTGCTCTGGCAAGCGATTTTCTGGGCCTGCTTGCGCGCCCGATTCAGCGACGGCAGCAGAATCCCCATCAGGATCGCGACAATAGAGATCACCACCAGCAGCTCGATCAGTGTGAAAGCCCGTTCCCGGCCAGCAGGGAATCCATACCCTCCGGGACGCCCGAAGGCGCCCCGGAGGTCTTCCCACCGCCGCGTGAGTTGGCGTGAATTCCTTCTCATAACGAGTTCCCTCCCAACGGAGATTCCTAATCCTCGTGGTCGTCGCGATCGTGTTCTTCCTGGTTCGCGCCGTCGTAGACGCCCGACAGGCCCCAGTTCTCGATGACGATTCTCATGTCCTCGATGTCCACGATCCCGTCGTTGTTCAGATCGCCTGCGACAGGCTGGACGATAGTCTTGGCGAACCGGATGGCGACCTCGGCGGATCGTTGGTACAGACCGCCGGCGTCATGGGCCGAAAGGACGACGGAGATTTCGTTGTCTGTTTCGTCCAGCCAGAAATAGAACCCTGTATGGGCGTGAATGCCCCAGGCATTTTCGTCGGCCAGCCAGGCCTTCGGCAGAATGTACGTGTTGTCGTCGGCCTCAAGGACCGGCGTATCGTCGGGCAGCAGCATGAAGAAGTCGTCCGGTTCGAGATTGCCGCTGATTCGCTCTCGCCGCAGGCTGATGTTCCAGGCCGGGGTTTCGTTGACGTCGCCGGCGGCCAGGTTCCAGGCTCCCTGCGGGCCGAAAGCGGAGCTCCATCCATCGAGGTGCTCGGCGCCGTCGTGGTCGCCGTAACCCCCATCCTTGCTGTACAGGAAATCACAGGTGTACAGCGTCTTGTTCGGGTCGCTCGGTTTGGTGATGATTTCGTCGTCCTCGTGGACCGGGGACAGAACCAGGAACGTGTTGCCGTTGGCGTGTTCCCAATTGGGCCAACCCGGGGTCGCGGCCTGGTGCGTGGGCGGCATCGAGAAAAGCCAGAGCTTGTTGTTGTCGGTGGGGTCCGAATCCGTGGGCCCTTCTTCGGGCCGGTTCCAATCGGCCGGCCGCCAGGTGGGATTAATGCCGATGTGCAGGTGGGCCACGGCGCTGCCGTGCGTATGGGCCTCCTGGCCCCATGTGATGGCGGGGATCGCTGTCGTCAAAGCCAATACCGAGACAGCGGAAAGAAACGATATCTTCATCGCGGTTTCTCCTCAGAATCCTGCTTATGTTATGGATGAGTCTTGGGCGGGGCTCGACAGGGTCTGCTTGGCACGCACTGGATCACGAAGTCGTCGCGTTGGATGCGCGGATGGACATCATGATGGCGTCGGGCAGGAGCCCCTGGAACAGACTGGCGTCAGGACAGGCAGGGAGGGCCGCGAGGTTGGGAAGCCTCAAGATGGCGATGTTCGACGTGTTGAACGGATTCCGCTATGTTCGCACAAGGGATGGGCGCCTGTCGCACCAGCTCAACGTCCGGCGACGGCAGAACCTTCTTGGATGAGGCCAGAAGTTGCTGGCAGACAGCGCAATCGTGGGAATCGTGGGTGGCCGAGTGCTCGGCGCTCAGGATGTGGATGGCCAGAAACAGCCCGCTCGTCATGGCGACGAGAGCCACGCACGCCGAGATCAGCACGGCGGTTCTTATCGGGCCGGCGAGTTGTTTGAAATCAATCCACATCGGTCGTTTTTCTCTGTTAAACCGAGCTGCAGCAAGTGCTTACGCGCAGGCCGGGCACAGACCCTCCAATCGCACCTGCTGGCGGCTGATGACATATCCCTTTTGGGAGATCTGGGCCATGGGCAGCGAGACGTCCGTCATGCATTGCGTCACGCCGCAGTTCGTGCATGTGAAGTGGGGATGACACTGCTTTTCCGAGCAATGGTCCGCCAGCTCGAAGTGCCACGTGCGATTCTGCATGAACGCTCGATGAACGAGCCCGGCCTCGACCAGCGAGTCCAGCGTTCGGTACACCGTGACCTTGTTCAGCGTGTGGCTTTCCAGCCACCCGGCGATTTGGTCCTGCCGCAGTGGGCCGCCCGCCTCCATGAACGTCTTCAAGATCGCGACGCGAGCCTCCGTGCAGTACAGCTTGGTTTCCCTGAGCATGTGGCGGGCTCTGTCGTCGAATTGGTCGTTCATGAGTGGGCCTCCTCCGTCGCTGAGCCATGATGATGGCAGCATCCGGAGTGCAGGTGGGGCGCGCGGACGAAAAACATCGGGAATACGATGTCGCTCACACAGCAGGGCAACCACACCGCGATGAACAGCACGACGAAAACCCCGAGGAACAACATGGGCGTCAACTCGCGATGCGTATTCATCAGGACGTGGAAGGACGAGGCCCATGTGCTGATCAGGATGTGGCCGGCGTGGGGGAACTTGGTGTGCGGCCAGAACCAGGCGATCAG
>CALMMH010000025.1 GCA_937868145.1 uncultured Phycisphaerales bacterium | reverse complement strand
GTGATCCGGGGGACTGTCGCAAGTCCATTGCTTGATGCGATGAGGGGCACAGGGCGTCCAGCGGCCTGCCGCCGGGGCTCTGTTTCCGGCGGCATTTCGGCTCTTTCGCATTGACCTGCACTACACCCGGTTATATACTGGGGATATGAGACCTCGCGGGTTCACCCTGGTCGAATTGATCGTGGTGGTTGCCATGATTTCGGTGTTGCTGGCGTTGTCGGTCTCGGGGCTCCGGGCCGCGCGAGAGCAGACGCGGGCCGTGGTGTGCGCCTCCAACCTCAGGCAACTGCTGCTGAGCATGAACAGTTACGCCGGGACCAACGGGACGTTTCCGCCGGGCTTTGAGGTCCCTGACGTCGATGAGCAGGGGGAGCGTTACGCCGGCACGTGCACCATCGATCCGGTCGGACGGTGGTGGTTCGACCGTTCGTTGGAACTCAACCATGCGACCATGGATGGCGTGGACGTGTTGACCTGTCCCTCCAGGAGGCAGAGCGATCCGACGCTGTCGATGGATATTCTCTGCGGCAACTACGGCGCGAATCTCTCGATCTGCCGGATCCAACACTACCTCAAACCGTACAGAAGCGCATTCTTCGGCGTCCCGCTGTCCATCGCTCAGATCCGCCGACCCTCCGAGACCCTGCTGTTGGTGGACAGCGGTTACAGTCTGATCAGTTGGTGGCACGCGACCGAAGAGCCTCCCGTTGCGATTCCTTCGGACAATCCAATGGTGCAGCACACCGCCTATGTGCCGGGCATGGGCATGAATCGCAACAGGCCGCTGTGGGCGGGGCAGGCCCAAGACGCGATCGGCGGACGCCATCCCCATAAGACGGTCAACGCCGGTTTCGTCGACGGCAGCGTGCGTCTGAAGACTCCGGCCGACGATCTGCTTGTCACGAAGACGAACGACGTGCAATGGGCCAGCGACCCTCTGTGGCAGCCGGTCCCGGACCCCGTTCCCGACCCGGTCATTCCCTCGGCAGCAACGCCTTGAGTTCGCTCTCGACCTCGAGGGTGGTGGGGTAGCTCAACTGCGTCACGGTCACGAGTTCCCACGGAAGGCTCTCAGATAGACGGGACGAAAACTCGATCTTCACAGGCAGTTCCAGTCTCGGATCGATGAACGCCCTCCACCGGCTCCAAAACCGATCGCCGTTGGCGGAACGCTGCTGACGCGTGAGTTCATACACGGCCAACGACACTCCCGGCCGTTCCGACGCGACGCTGCTCACCTGGGACAGGTCGTCGCCCGGGCCAACGTTGCTGAAGATATCCGCCAGAGGTTCTTCCATGTACCGGACGCACCGAGTCCAATGCTCCCGCGACAGAGGAATGGCCTTGTCGGGCATGAGGCCCAGGCCTACCCCGGTCATGCATCTCTTGTTCAAGTCGTACTCCACCCATTCTTCTTCGCCCGTTTTTCTCACGATCTTGTTCAGATCGCTGGACACCCACATCTCACGGCTCAATTGCGGGGCCATCGGGTAGGCGTACGTGATGTGAACATTGGGGGTGTGCCTGACCGCCCGGAGAAGATCGCCCACGTTCTTCCCCCTTGCGGTGGATGATTGCAGCAGGAACAGCGCCCCCACCACGACGAGGGCCGCCGCCAGGGCGGTTCCGTGAAGAACGGATCTCTTTCGCGAATGAACCCGCGGCTGCCGCCGAAGACCGCGGCTCGCCGGTTCCGGCCGCTCGATTCGCACGTGAACCGGATATCGATGCAAAGACGCCTCGGATGCGTCCCGAGCCAGCTCCTCGTCGGTCTGACACTGATACACCGTGTGAACACCCGAGTCGGTCCGCTTGGCGATCCTGTGAATCGTCCGATGCAGGGATTGGACCCGTTCCATGCAGGAGCGGCAGGTCCGAAGATGCGTGGCCACGGCGTCTCGCCGGCCGTCGGGTTTGCTTACGGCCGCCGCGTCCAGGCCGAACGGCAGGACGTAGTCGAACAGGTCGGCCGTGGAGATTTCGCCGCACAGGAGAACCTGAGGCGAAGCGGGCCTTTCGACCAGATCGGCTGCCGCTCGATTTCTCTGAAGATACACGGAGTCTCGACACACGCCGCAGCGGCACACATGGTCCAGAGTGTCCGGCGTGGCCCCGTCGAAGGAAAACGCCGCCAACGCGGTCGCCGTCGCCGCGGCCTGTCCTTCGTGAGATGGATCGTCGAGCGGGGTTTGGCTGTAGAACCGACCCAGTCCGGCCAACTGACTTTCGGAAAGGCCCAGCTCCTCAATTGCAGCCCGATCGTCCGTGCACCGGGGGCAGTTGTCCACGTGAACGGTGATCGGCGTGGGAATTCGAATCGGGGACGAGGAGGCCGCCAAGCCGGGCAGGAACGGCCGGACGTGATCGCAGGTGACCGTCTCGCCGAGAAACTCGAACTGTCTACTCAAGTCGCCAAGGCTTGTCTTATCGGACGCGACGTCAGCGGATTCGGCCCCCGCGTCAGCCTGGTTGAGTGTGTCGCGGAGCCGGCGAATCTGTTCCCGGCAGAACGGACAACTTTCGACGTGGCGGGCGATGGTCTCGGGAACCCCAATGCCATCGGGACAGAGTATCGCGTAGTAATACTCTTTAGCCTCCTGGCAGAGACTCTCGTCGTTCCCTTGTGTTTCCATCGATGTCCCTCATTCCGCCGCGAGCCTCCTGTGAAGTTTTCGAAGACTCTCCGACAGGTACCGGCTCACGGTTCGCTTGTTGACGCCCATCTTCGCCGCGATTTCCATGATGTTGCAGTCGTCGCGATACTTCAGCACGAAGGCCTCGGCCTCCCGGTCCTGAAGATGATGCACCATCCCGGCGACTGCCGCATTCTGGTGCTCTTCGTCTATAAAGGCGTTTCTCGGCTCCTCGGTGTTGATGGAAATCCGGGTTTCCGCTGCATATTTTTTTACGGTGCGGGAGTAGGACCGGCCGCTGCGGATCGCGTCGACCACGTGATGACCGATGATCCGGTACAGATAGCCCTTGATGTCTCGCACATCGTCCGGAATGGGCTTGCGGATCAACGAGAGGTAAAACTCCTGATAGAGATCCTCCGGGTCGAGCTTGCCGCCGGCGTGAATCGAGATGCTGGTGCGGATAAACGCCTCGTGTTCCGCGAAAATGGCTGTAGCCTTCCGGACTGTCGAGTCGTTCGTACCCACTATCCTCTATACTCCAACCACTGCTGGTTGCCTTACGGCAACCCCCCGGCGCTCTTGGACGGACAATCCGCTCACGGGGACAGACAAGGTGCCGGTCCAACCCAAGAACACAAGTGTTATTATACCCGCCGTACGAGAAAACGCAACCCACTCGGTCTCTTTTCCCGGTTTGCAAAGAGGCCGTCTGGAGTTTCAGGTTTCCTTAAGACTTCTATGCTATTTTGAAACGCCGATGAGCCACGCGGAAACACCTCCCGGATCGAGGGGTATACGAGGATGGGCGCAGCGGAGTCGCAGTGGTTCCTGCAAGTCTCGTCGGCGCACCTCGCCGGGGATCGGCTTACCTGACAGCCGGAACAAGATGAAGAGGGGCCGGAGACTGTCGGGGTGGTCCTGTCGCTGGGGTGTTGATGATCCTGGGCTGCTATCTCCTTCTGGGCAGTCGCACGACTCTCTGGGATCGGGATGAGCCGCTCCTGGCGAGGATTCGATCAGCGGGCCATTTCCTGGGTGGTCCAGAGCGGGACGGACCCGGATTCCAATCGCTGGATCGATGCGTTCACGCTGCTCGGCAAGGCATGGCTCCAGATATGGTTGCTGCTGGTTTGGTTTGTGGCTTCCGGCCGGCGGCGGGAAGTCCTGGCCGGCATTCTGGCTCCGTCCTTCGGCGATCCGGGCCGGCGTAGGGCGAGCCTGGATCAACCTGGCGCTCATTTGTCTCCCCTTGATGCTGGAACTGCTTGTCGAGGACTTCGTCTTCGAAACGCTGCTCCACATCCCCTGAGATTCTCCTGGCCCCCCCTAAGGGGGGGCCAGGAGACAGGAGCTAGACCTTCCTCCACGGATCTGAGGGACATCTGCCGAAGAGGTGCGAACAAGTCTCTGCACGATCACTTGGCAGGCAGGACTCTGGCGATTGCTCGGAACCCCAATATTCAAAGCCTTTCATGCTGGCTGACCCCCCTCTTCGTCATGCGGACCAAGCATAGGGGCGACGCATGCGTCGCCCCTACGGGTGGGCTCTGACCTCAAGAATGCCAAGATAACGCCTTGCGGCGTCACTACAAACGAGAACCGCCGCACCGGGTCGCGTTCTCGCCGTACATAGTGCTTGACAATCCGCTTGGGATTTGGCATTATTTTGTCTGTGCCGCGAATTGTGTCGCGGCACGACCCTGGTCCATCCCGGGTGTGGGATGGTTACGGAGTTGCGGCAAGAGGCTCACAACTTCGGGGTGATCGGTCGCTTCTGATGATCGGAAGCGGTTGGTTCTCCGAAAAGGCCCGAAAAAACGCAACTCCCGGAATTACCAAAGGGCCCCAAGTAGCATGGGCATCCTGCCCATGTGTTCCAGATCACGGGCAAGATGCCCGTGCTACGGTAGGGACCCGACGTGTTGATCAGGAAAGGAAGGTCCATGCAGACTCAGTCGTCGTCCGCAGCCGGTCCGGCTGCACCCCCCGTCCCCAAAACCGGCGCCCAAATCATCGTCGACGCGCTTGTCCATCACGGCGTCACCGACGCTTTCGGGTATATCGGGGCATCCGTACTTCCTTTATTCGACAGGCTTTACGACTCGCCCATCCGGTTCATCGTGCCCTGCCACGAGCAGGGGGGCTGCCACATGGCCGACGCCTACGCCCGCGCCAGCGGCAAGACCGGCGTCATGATCGCCACCAGCGGTCCCGGGGCCTGCAACCTCGTCACCGGCCTGGCGACCGCGATGATGGACTCGGTCCCCCTGGTCGCCATCACGGGGCAGGTCCGAACCGACCTCATCGGCGACGACGCCTTCCAGGAGGCTCCGACCACCGGCATCACCCGATCCGTGACCAAGCACTGCTCGATCGTCATGGACATAAAGGATTTGGCCAAAACGATTTACGAAGCTTTTCACATCGCCTCGACCGGCCGGCCCGGCCCGGTCCTGGTCGATATTCCTTCGGATCTGGAGTTTCAGAAATACAGCGTCAATGGGTCCGTTCACGTGAATCTGCCGGGCTATCGGATTCCCAAAAACGGCCACGCCAGGCAGATCAGCGAGGCGGCCGAAGCGATCAATCGCGCCGAAAGGCCGATTGTCCTGGCCGGCGGCGGGATTATCACCGCCAATGCCACGGAAGAGCTCCGGGCTTTCGCCCGCAAGGCCAATCTGCCTGTGACGATGACCTTGATGGGTCTGGGCTGCTACGATCAGACCCGGCCTGAGTCCCTGGACATGCTCGGCATGCACGGGGCCGCCTACACCAACTATGCGGTCCAGGAGTGCGACCTGCTGATCTCGATCGGGGCCCGGTTCGACGACCGCGTCACCGGCAAGCTCGAGGCGTTTGCCCCGAAGGCCAAGGTGATTCACGTCGATATCGACGCCGCGAATATTTCCAAGACCGTCCCGGCCGACATCCCCATCGTCGGCGACGCCAAGATGGTTCTGGCGGCCTTGACCGAGTGCGTGGAACACCGGGATAGGACCGCATGGTTCGCCAGGATCGCCGAGCTCAAGAGCCACCACAAGATCGCCTACGACCGCAACGCGACGACGATCAAGCCGCAGTACGTTGTCGAGGAGCTGTCCCGGCGGACGACCGATAATACCGTGGTCACCACGGGTGTCGGACAGCATCAAATGTTCGCGGCCCAGTTCTATCAGTTCAGCCGGCCTCGGCAGTTGATCACCTCCGGCGGCCTGGGCACGATGGGTTTCGGCCTGCCTGCGGCCATTGGGACGCAGATCGCCCGTCCGGAGGCGACCGTCATCGACATCGACGGCGACCACAGCTTCAATATGACCATGGCCGAGCTGAGCACCGCGGTTCAGCACGAGCTGCCGATCAAGGTCTGTATTTTCAACAATGGCTACATGGGCATGATTCGCCAGTGGCAGGAGCTGTTCTACGCGAAACGCTACTTCTACAGCCACCTGGAGAACCCGGACTACGCGGCGTACGCTCGTGCGGTCGGGGCCGCCGGCATCACGGTCGAGTCGAAGGACCAGGTCGGTCCCGCCATCGAGCAGATGCTGGCCGAGAAGAAGCCCTGCGTGGTCGATTTCCACGTCGATCCGTCAGAAGGGGTTTGGCCCATGGTCCCTTCGGGCAGAAGCCTCAGCGAAATGGAGGGCCTGCAAATCCTGCAGAATGCGATGTAAACGAAGGTCGGCACGGTCCTCTAGGTCCCATCTGTCCTATTGGTCCTATCTCTCGAATGCCCGAGAACATTTGACAACACAGAAGCAGTCGCGATAAGATTTTGGACCCTCGATTGCTCAAGAAAGGATAACTAAATGCCAGCGAAACCAGAAACCCCGGCTTCCGCAGCCGAGACCATGAAATCCGGCGCTCAGATCGTTGTCGACACCCTGATCGATCTCGGCGTCGACACGATGTTCGGTTATGTCGGAGGGGTCGTGTTGCCCCTGTTCGACAAGCTCTACGACGCCCCGATCCGATTTATCATCCCGCGGCACGAGCAGGGCGGCTGCCACATGGCCGACGCCTACGCCCGCGCCAGCGGCAAGACCGGCGTCATCCTGGCCACCAGCGGCCCCGGGGCCTGCAACCTCGTCACCGGCCTGGCCACCGCCATGATGGACTCGATTCCGATGGTTGCCCTCACCGGCCAGGTGCGGACCGACCTCATCGGCAACGACGCCTTCCAGGAGGCCGACACCACGGGCATCACCCGGCCGGTCACGAAGTACAACAGCATCGTTAAAGACGTTCGGCAGCTCGAGCGGACCGTCCGCGAGGCGTTTCATATCGCCTCGACCGGCCGGCCCGGCCCGGTGCTGGTCGATCTGCCCGTGGACGTGCTGGTCAATAAGTGCCCCTGCAACGGCAAGGCCGAGCTGGATCTGCCCGGCTACAGGCTTCGCACGAAGGGCCACGCCCGCCAGATCTCCATGGCGGCCGAGGCGATCAACAAGGCCGAAAAGCCGGTGCTCTACGTCGGCGGCGGCGTCATCATCGCCAACGCGGCCGAAGAGTTGCGGGCGCTGGCGGAGAAGGCCCACGTGCCTGTGACCATGACCCTGCTGGGCCTGGGCAGCTACGACCAGCGGAAGCCCGAGTCGCTCGACATGCTCGGCATGCACGGTTCGGCCTACGCCAACTACGCCGTGCAGGAAAGCGATCTGCTGATTGCAGTGGGGGCCCGGTTCGACGACCGCGTGACCGGCAAGATCCCGACGTTCGCCCCGCACGCCAAGATCGTGCACATCGACATCGACCCGGCGAGCATCTCCAAAAACGTCCACGTCGACATCCCGGTCGTCGGCGACGCCAAGCACATCCTGACGGAACTGACCAAAGAGGTCGAGTATCGGCCGCGCGAGGCCTGGTTCCAGAAGATCGCCGAGTGGAAGAAGAAGTATCCGTTCCGGTACGATGGGAAGTCGGCGAACATCAAGCCGCAGTACATCATCGAGGAGGTCTGCCGCCAGACGAACAACGAAGCGATCATCGCCACCGGCGTCGGGCAGCACCAGATGTGGTCCGCTCAGTTCTACAAGTTCCTGCGGCCGCGGCAGTTCATCAGCTCCGGCGGCCTGGGCACGATGGGCTTCGGTCTGCCTGCGGCCATCGGCGCGCAGATCGCCAAGCCTGACGCCACGGTCATCGACTTCGACGGCGACCACAGCTTCAATATGACGATGACCGAGCTGGCCACCGCGGTCCAGCACGAACTGCCGATCAAGGTCTGCATTTTCAACAACGGCTACATGGGCATGGTCCGCCAGTGGCAGGAGCTGTTCTATGGCCACCGGTACTCGTGCAGCTACCTGAAGAACCCCAACTACGCGGAGGTCGCCCGCGCCCTCGGCGCCGTCGGCATCACCGTGGACAAGAACGCGGACGTCCCCCAGGCCGTCGCCCAGATGCTCGCCGAAAAGCGCCCCTGCGTGGCAGACTTCCACGTCGAACCCGAAGAAAATGTGTGGCCGATGGTCCCTGCGGGCAAGAGCCTTAGTGAGATGGACGGTCTGACGATCTTGGAGAGCATGGCCTAATGCGTGAAGCGTCGATTGTGAAGCGTGAAACGTCTTCGAACGGACACGCTTCACGGAGTGCGTTTCACGGAATACGAGGATAGAACTATGAAGCATATCATCAGTGCACTGGTCGAGAATAAGCCGGGCGTTCTGGCCCATGTCGCGGGCATGTTCGCCGCTCGCGGCTTCAACATCGATTCCCTGGTCGTCGGTCGAACCGAGGACCCCAAGCTCAGCCGCATGACCATCGTCGTCATCGGCGACGACCGCATCGTCGAGCAGGTCCGCAAGCAGCTCGCCCGCATCGTCCCGGTCGTCAAGGTCCAGGATTTCATGGACAAGCCGGTCGTCGCCCGCGACCTCATGCTCGTCACGATCGCGGTCCCGCCGGAAAAACGCCCCGAGCTCTCCACCCTGATCGACATGTTCCGCGGCCACGTCGTCGACATCAGTCCCAAGACCCTCATGGTCGAGGTCAGCGGCCCCGAGACGAAGATGGAGGCCTTCCTCGACGTCTGCAAGCCCTATGGCATCAAGGGCGTCGCCCGCACCGGCACGATCGCCATGCCCCGCCAGGGCAGCGGCGAAGAGTGAGGCCTGTGGCCCGCGCCCCGTGGCTGGCGCCCCGGGGGGGGGGCGATGACAGAGTTGAATTGGATCGCATGCCTCCACCTGCTCCGGCCGGTGGAGGCATGTTCTTTTCCCGGGGTTGAGGGGCGGGGGCCGGGAATCTCCCCAGCGGGAGCACCCTGCGCCCTGCACGGCGTACGACAACCTGCCCGACCGCCGAGGAACGCGCAGAAATCGTCGGCATTCTATTCCAAGACCCGGATTCTCCGGCTTGCAATCTCTCCACTCTTATGACACAATAGACCCGTCGGGAGTCAGAACGGTGGGGAGTGTGCATGACCGATGTTACACGCATTCTGAACGCCATCGAACGGGGGGACGCCAAAGCCACGGACGAACTCTTGCCTCTCGTCTACGAGGAACTGCGGCTTTTGGCGGCACAGAAGTTGTCCCACGAATCCCCCGGCCAGACTCTCCAGGCGACGGCGCTGGTTCATGAAGCCTACTTGCGGCTAGTCGGAAGCACGTCGCAAAGCTGGGAGAACGAGGGCCATTTCTTTGCCGCCGCCGCCGAGGCGATGCGACGGATTCTGGTGGAAAGT
>CALMMH010000024.1 GCA_937868145.1 uncultured Phycisphaerales bacterium | reverse complement strand
GTCGTGCTGTACAGCCTTCTGTGCTCGCTGCGGCTGTTCGTCGGATCGCCTTCGCTGAAGGTGGACTACCTCGCCTGGCTGACCGACCGCACCCGCGCGGGCCGCGAGGAGTCGCTCAACGCCAAGCCCTACTTCGACAAGGCCGCCCAATTGCTGACGCGTACGGAGCTTCTTTCGGAGTTTCACCGAATCGCCAACATACGGCCGAACGACATGAACGAGCCCCAGCGGAAGATCCTGGCGGATTTGGCCCAGCACAACACGGAGGCGTTCGGATTTCTGCGGCAAGGCGTGATGAAGCCATACTGCTGGGTTGACTATGAACAAGCCGCCCGTGAGCCGCTGCCGCCGGGCGTCGCGGGGTCGTCGCCAACCGGGATAACGCAGAGCCTGTTGGGGGACCCCGCCTCGACGTTCAACCGAGATCTCTCCATGTACGGCCCGGGTTACAGACAACTTGCGCAGGCCTTTCACGCTTCGATTTTGTGGAAAGCCTATCAGGGAGATGTGGCCGGCGCGTTGAATGATAGTCTGGTCCTGATGGATTTCGGCATGCATCTGGAGGGCAGAGGGACACAGTTCGAGCAATTGGTCGGGATCGCGATCGAGGCGATGGGTTCGCACATTGTCTTCACGCTGCTGGATTCCTACGAAGTCGCAGGACAGGATCTGGCTCGCGTTCAAGCCCGGCTTGATGATCTTTTCGCCCATCACGCGGCCCTGCTGGACATGACCGGCGACAAGGCCATATGGCTCGCGTGGGTCCAGGGAACTTTTACCGACGATGGAGCCGGAAACGGGCGGGTCCTGATGAAGGGATTGCCTCTGGCTGCGGGCGACTGGCAAGATGGTGTGACCTCGCTGCTGTTGTTCGACTATCCGGACCGGCGAGAGATGACCTCCCTGATCGATGCGTTCGCCAGAGAATGCCAGCTCATTCAGGAGACGGAGCCGAGTCGCCCCGAATACAAAGAGGAGAAGGCTCGCTGGATGACTCTGGCTCAGAAGAGCTTCCTTCTGCGAATGCAAGCCCCGCCGGTGGACCGACTCGGCGATTTGATCTGGCGTCAGAAGACGAGCCGTCGAGCCCTGCGGACCACGGTGGCCGTGCTGCGTTGCGGGCGGGACAAAGGCGGCTATCCGGCGACGCTCGACGCGCTCGTCGCCGAGGGGGGCATGAAGGAACTCCCCATCGATCCCTACAGCGGCAAGTCCTTCGTTTATCAGCGGACTGGGGATGGGTTCCTCCTCTACAGTTGGGGCGTGAATCTCGTCGATGATGGCGGCCGGCAGGGGACCGGACAGAACGGAAAGCCCCGCGCGTGGACCGACAATGGCGATGAGGTGTTCTGGCCGGTGCGGGCAGAGACGCCGGCTCCAAAGACGCCCGTCCAGCCTGCCATGGATGAAGAGAAGAAGGCGAAGTACCGGGCCGCCGCGCCGTTGAATCACGCGGTCCGGATCGAACGGATGGGCAACTATCTCAAGCTCGATTATGAGCTGATCGGTTCAGATGGAAAGAAGTACTCGCTTTGGGACATTGGCGGCCGGCCGAAACTGGCTTTCACGGTCTACCAGGGCGACACCAGGATCGATTCCGGTCAGTTCGAATTTGGCTGAGGCGGGTCCTGGTGTTCGTACTTGTGGCGAGTACCTTTCAATGTGTCTGGCGAACTGCGAATCGTGGTCTCGGCCGATCTCGGCGAACTTGGCCCGACCGACGGCAAGCCCATTCTCTACCATTTCAGCCCGCTCTATCATGTCCAGGGACTCATCCCGTGGCTGCTGCTGCCGCTGGCGTTCGTCGCCCTCAAGGAGAATCGGACCCTGCAAGTCGCGTGGATCCTCGCGCCGATTGTACTGTTGGCCGTGGGCTACTGGGCATTCATGGCGATAGCGAAGGCAACTACCGGAGACAGGGTCCAAATGAACACGTTCTTCACAATCATGGTTGTGGGTTTCTCCCTGGTCTGGCTGCTCGCCGATCGCATCGGCAATCGCAGCCGCCTCGTCGCCTTGCTGCTGGCGGCTCTGATCTACTTCGGTTCTCTCGGAGTGAATCTGTTGACCGGCGATTTCGGCAAGGACGCGATGACCGTCGTAATCATGGCATCGCTGTCGATTCCGTCGATTCTGTTTGCGTTTGCCGCCGCATCGCTCGCTTCGTCGAGGTCGCTCGGCAAGGCCCGATTCTTCGCTGTCGCGGGAGTGGTTCTGTTCGTCTCGTTCGCCGTCATTCTCTCGGTTGTCACGCCGATTGCTCATCCGAGCCACTCGATCCGCGAGCAGATCGGTGAGCTGGCTTTCACCTCTCTGATTTTCAGTGGGGTGTTCCTCGTCGCCTTGACGCCGTTTCTGGTCCTGCTGTGGACGAACCCTTTCTGGCGACGACGGTTTGAATGCGTTACGGGAGTTCGAGTGGACACACCGTGAGGTTCACGCATGGGTCAAGGACCCACCCTACGGAGCATCCGCGACGGCCAAGGCGATCCTCTGGTTCAGACGCGGGCCGATGTTGGTGAAGAGGTAGAGCCGGTTGCCTTCGGCGACGAAGCAGGGGCTCATCTGGGCGACATTGTCCGGCGAGAGCGACGTGCGGTCGTAGAAGACGCCCAGGTGCCTGGTGTGCTCGAATGCTGCATCGACCTCGCTGACGTGCAGGGAGGCGTACAACTCGTTTCCCGCTTCATGGGCGTGATAGATGAGATGCTGCTTGCCTTTCCAGGGGAAGTACCAGGCCTGGGCGACTTGGCTGGTCCCCGGCGGGGGAGTCAACAGGGGCGTGCGACGCGGCTCCCACGTTCGGCCGTCTCTCGACCATGCGAGGTAGATGTTCCGCGTCCCCTGGCAGTTGCCCATCAGCAGCATGACCCAGCGATTGTCCCGGCCGGGCAGAGTGTAGCGAAAGACCCTGGCGTAGGAGGCCTCGGTCGACCGGTCGAGCATGGCCGCCGTCACCGGGGCGCACTCGTACTCAAAGTGGACGCCGTCGATGCTGGAGGCCAGGCGCGTCACGTCGTTCTCGCCGTGGTAGTACAGAAACAGCTTACGCTCCTCCTCGATC
>CALMMH010000023.1 GCA_937868145.1 uncultured Phycisphaerales bacterium | reverse complement strand
TCCAGCCGTCGAATGTAGAAGTAGAAACAACAGCACCACACTGCGACCAGCGGAAGCCCGACGCCGGCGACGACGGTCGCCAGCATGCCCAGTTCCGCGCGCTCCTGCGTGACGTCCGCCATCACGAGGGTGTGCCCCAGCCGCCGGCCCGCCGCATCGATCAGCGGGATCGACGCGCATTGGTAGGCATGTTGATCGAAAGACAGACCGAAGGAGCGCCCGGAATCGACGAGTTGAGCCTCTGCATGGCTGCGGACGAGAGCCTCCGGCGTCCCGGGCATCGTGGCGTCGATGACGACGTGCTCCGGGAATTCGTCCCAGTTCGGCTGCCGCCCGATCATTCGCATCCCGATCTCCCACTGTTTACGGTCGAGTTGCGTCTTGTCCACGCACACCATCAGTTCGCCGCCCACGACCGCTTTCGTCCTGCGTATGACCTGGCCAACCTCCCAGCCCAGTTCCATGTACCCTGCCAGCTTCCCGTCGATCCTCCAGGGATGAACGATGCGCAGGGTCAAAGTGCCCAGCGGCTCCAATTCGACGCCGTCTGTGGGCTCGCCCCGCCGGACCGCCTCGGAGAGCGTGAACCGGTCGATCCGATCGCCCCGCCGCTCCGGCTGATGCACGCGCAGGAAACACATCCGGTCCAGGTCGTGGAAATAAAAGTGCGTTACTTGGTACTTCCGATTCAGCAACTCGAACACCGGCGACATCCGAGCCAGCAGCGATTCACGATCGCGCGCCAGCCACGCCTGCTGAGTCAACTCGTCTCGTTCGAGCAGATCCGTCAGGCTGTGAAGCATCATCGCGTCCTCGCGCGTCTCTTTCTCGAACAGATTTCTCACCGACGCCAACTGCACCTCGATCCGTCTGTGCACCTGTCGTTTCGTCTGCAGCCAGATGCCCCCGGCGAACACGATCGCCAACAGGAACACCGACGCCCCGATCGGAACCATGATGGATCTGCGAATTCCGACGTGCCGCTCCACGATGTACTCTTGGTTTGACTGCATCTACACAACCCCCATAGTCCCGGAGACTGCCGGGCTTCGTTGCCTCGTCGGTTCGGTCTCCCCCTATTTTCGACGGATTTCGGGGTTGTCTGCAGCCAGGCGTGCGGACGAGTCCGTCGGCCCCTTTCCCCTCCCAATCACGACCGATAACCTCACTTATGAAACGAGTCGCGGGGCCCCTTCAACGCAGTTGGCCGGCGACTTTCCCCGACGCCTCGCATTTCATCAGGGGGCCGCCGTCTTTCCGTCTGCCTTGGCGGCCTCGATCGTCTCGTATCCGACGAAGTCTTTCAGGGGAATGAGGATCGCCTCGGCGGAATCCACGGGGTAGAAGTGTTGTCCGCTTCGGGTGCTCACGAATTTGAACTTTCCCGGGTCGATGCCGTGCACCCAACTGAAGGCCGGCGGAGCTTTGGAATCCGGGGCAATGGCTTTGCCCACGGCGCCCGGCGGCAACACGCCGTAGGTCTCCGGCGCGTCGGGGAACAATCGGATCAGATCCTCCGGATGCGGAGTCCTGCCGGTCCCCCGCCCATGTAGAACGAACAAGAGGACGCCCGCAACAATCGTCAGAACCGCCGCGATGACGAGTATGGCCCACGCCCTCTTCCTCACGACGTTCCAGACCTTCTCCCAGCATCCGCCTGTCGACGACTGCCCCATCCGCAGGGCCAGCAGACTCTGCAGCGAGCCTGACCCGGTCATGCTCAAGGCGCCGGAATCATCCGGCTGCGCGGCGATGGCCTCGGCGCGAAGCGCCGCCGCAACGTCGGCTGCCGACGGTCGGTCCGCCGGGTTCTTGGCGAGGGTCCTGGTCACGAGGGTGGCCAGGCTGGCCGGACATCCCGGCACGAGCGTTCGGATATCCGGGACCGCTTCGTGCAGATGCTTGTGAAGAAGTCCCTTGAGGTTCTGGGCGGTGTACGGCATTTTTCCGGTCAAGGCGTAGAAGAGCGTCGCTCCGAGACTGTAGACGTCGATCGCGGGCGTCTGCTGGCGATTGAGGATCACCTCCGGCGCCATGAACGCCGGAGAGCCCACCGCCTTGCGAGTGAAGTCAAAGGGGTCGTTGGGGTCGTCCAGGCGGACGAGGCCGAAGTCTGTGAGCTTGCAGCGTCCCTGGCGGGTCAGCATGAGATTGGCCGGCTTCACGTCGCGGTGGACGATTCCGAGTTGGTGCGCCGCGGCCAGACCCGCCGCGGCGTCGGCGATCAGGCTGCACGCGCGAGGGATGGAAAGCGGTCCCACGGCCTTGACCACCTGCTTGAGGTTGCCCGCGTCGAGCAGCTCCATGGCGATATACCACCACCCCTCGTGCTGGTTGATCTCGTAGACCTGCACCACGTTGGGATGCTCGATCTGGGCGGCGGATCGAGCCTCTCGCAGGAACTGCTCGACCTGTCCCTTCTTGTCCACCCCGGACAAACGCTTGCACAGGACTTTCAGCGCGACGATCCGATGGAGGTTGATGTCCTGAGCCTGGATCACGCGGCCCATATTTCCCTCGCCGATCAACCGCAGGAGCCGGAAATGGCCCAGCACCTTGCCGGCCCAGGCAGGCTGCCTGGGGACCTCGCGAGCTTGCGGCGAAGTCGCTCCGACCTCGACGATCTTCGTCTCGGCGTCGGCCAGCTCCGCCGAGGTGTCGGAGATCAGACTGGCCTCGAACTCGGCCTCGTCGGTCGTGGAAGAATCCGTGTTGTGCGGCTCGTCGCTCATGGCGTTTCCCATCCGATGGGGGCGGGATCCAATCCGGTGAAATAGATGATCGTGACCACGCTCTGCTGCTGTTGGGCGCGGCCTTCGCTGACGTCCCCTTCGTCGGTGCCCACGGCGATGAAACGCGTCGGGCCCAGCCGGCAGACCGCCTCCACCTTCATGTCGGGAAGCTTGGCGAAGAGAACGGCTTTCTCCGTCTTTCGCCCGCTCCACCAGAACAGGGCGCTGTCGAGCGTGTTGGGGGGAAAAGGCTCGTCCTCGTCAAGTCTCGGCCCGTTGCTCCGGGCCGCCGCGATCAGATACCCTTTCGTCAGCGGATCCCAGCACAGATCGCTGATGCCCCGCCCCGACAGGTCGAGCGAGAACATGTCGTCGACGCGTATCTTGGCGGGATCCTCGCTGTCGAAGGCTTCCTCGACGCCGCGCACGACGACGAGGATCGCGCTGTCGCCGCACAGGGGATTTCGCATCCCCAGCAGCAGCGACGATCCGTCCGGCGTGAACGCCATCCCCTCGAAGTTGCCCCATCGATACGTGTTCTTGTCGGAACCGGGGAAATCCACGTTGAACGTGCGGTACGGCTCGATTCCCACCCTCTTGAAATACTCGCCCACGGCCTCTCGCAGGCTCGCGCCGCTGAGCACCGTCGAGCGGTGCGTGACCAGGGATTCCGCGTCGGCGATCTCGAACCGAAGCATGTGCCGCCGCTTGGGCAACGGCTGGTCGAAGGCGTCGTTGCTCATCGAGCACATCGCATACACCGCCAGCCGCCCGTCCGATCCCCATTGGGCGGTCATGCATTCCGCATCGTCCAGGAGTTGCTGTTCGTTGCGAACCACCAGATGAGGCGACGGATCCCCCAGGGTCATGCGGTCCAGATCGATCGGACAACTGAACACGACGTGGCCGTGCCGGTCGCTCAGAATCAGCAGATGGCCGGGAATCCACGCCAGGCCGCTGCACTCGATCGGTTTCGCCTCAAGCTGTTGATTGGAGATCGGCGTGCGAACCACGAAGTCGCGATACGCCACCACCGGCGGCTCGACCACGCCGAAATGGATCTCCGCGACCCGGGCGTTCTGCGCGGTCGACTCCTGCGCCGCCGCGTCGCGGACCCCGAGCAGGACGGCCGACGCCGACAACGCACAACCGAGCAATTGCATGTGCCAAGATTGGACAACCATAGGGCACCAGTGTTGCTGCAAACCGGATGCAACCGCCCTTGCGAATCCCATTCTTGCGCCGACTCCCCACGCCGGCAGGATCCACAGAGCCGACATCCTGTTCATTCCACCTTCTATCATACTGCCGCCTGTGTCTCCCGTCAACTGAACTACTGACAGGTCCCGGAGGCTCGTGTACAATGGCCCTGTGGCCCGGGTAGCATGCCAGGCGGGTCGAAGTCGACTTTCATGGAGATCTTCGATGCGATTCACCGGATTTGTTTGTTTCGTGGTCCTCTTGGGACCGACAGTGACCCGTCCGGCGGTGGTTGAGAACAAACCCCGCGATGCGGCCCTCCACAACGGCGTCCCGACCGTCGAGGAGGAGACCCGCATCCAATTGTCGCGTATGGCGGACAAGACCTCCCCGATGGGGGCCGCCATCATCAAGTTCGATGAACAGACCGCCCG
>CALMMH010000022.1 GCA_937868145.1 uncultured Phycisphaerales bacterium | reverse complement strand
GAGGCGCGGTTCTTCTACGTTCCGCTGCAGGCCTTTGAGCCTCAGCCTGTCGACGGCGCCACGGACGTGAGCATCGAGACGTCGCTGGCCTGGCGGCCGGGCCGGGAAGCGACCTCCCACACCGTCTACATCGGCGCCGACCGTGACGCCGTTGCCGCCGGCTCGGTCTCCGGCGCCGCCGTGCAGGATCACAGCTACGCCCCGGCGTCCCTGGATGTCGCGACGACCTACTTCTGGAAAGTGGACGAAGTCGGCGACGCCGCCACCCAGGCCGGCGACGTCTGGAGCTTCACGACGCAGCAATTCGCTCCGATCGATGATTTCGAAGGCTACAACGACGACGTCGTGGCCGAAACGACCATCTGGAACACCTGGATCGACGGCGTGACCAACGAGGCCAGCGGCTCGCAGGTCGGATACGACGTGTCGCCCTTTGCCGAGCGGTCGGTCGTGCACGGCGGCAAGCAGGCAATGCCTCTGATCTACGACAACAGTTCGTCCCCCTACTACTCCGAGGCCGAGCGGACCTTCGCCTCGCCGCAGGATTGGACCGCCCACGGGGCCGACTCCCTGTGCGTGTACTTCCAGGGCATTGGCGGCGACACGGGCAACTCCTCCGAAGGGCTGTATGTCACAGTTACGGACAATTCCGGCAAGTCCAAAACGGTGGCCAACACGGACGCCGCAGCCACCGTGGCAACGAGCTGGACGCAGTGGACGATTCCGCACAGCGAGTTCACCGATGCCGGCGTGAAGATGACCGCGGTCAAATCCATTGTCATCGGCGTCGGCAACCGGACCGCTCCGACCGCCGGCGGAACCGGAAAAATGTACATCGACGACCTGGGCTACGGCCGTTCGGCCCAGTAGACACCGATTCTTCAGTCCTCACACGGGCTCGGGGCCCGTTTCCATGCGGAACGGGCCCCCTTTCGTTCACGAATCTTCGGCCGACGTCGCCAATTCCTTGGCGAATTCTCCGGATTCTGGTTGATTGCGGACAAGCCATCCGATAGAATTTCTTATGGTAGAGTCGGAGTTGTTTCGGGCCCCGCGGCCGGTTCTTTCGCTCTTGGAGGAGTCAGCAGAAGCACACACGCCGAACCATGTTCTTTCCCCTTGCCTTGAGCAATTGGGCAATAGGTGTTCTTCAGTTTCGAACGTAGCGTAACAACCCTGTAGTGCGATATGTTTTGAAGGAGGACAACAATGTTGAGACAGTCGGCTCTTGTGATGTTTTGTGCCTTGGCGTTGGGGTCGGCTGGGTCGGCCTTCGCCGGGCTGGACCCGGATCTCGCCGTCTATTGGCCCTTGGATGAAGGCTCGGGCACCGTGGCCAACGACCTCACCGGCAACGGCCACACCGGGACGATTTCGGCCGGTCCCACGTGGGTGACGCCGGGGAAGATCGGCGGCGGCGCCCTGCAGTTCACCGGAACGGGCGACGTCCGAGGTTCGCACGTCGCGATCGACAATCGCAGTTTCACGATCGCCATGTGGATGAATCCGACCCTGCCCAGTGGCTCACAAATCGTGTTTTCCACGCAGTCGTCCAGTGCGACGGGCCTGAATCTGCACCTGCGCATCGGCGGACCGGGCGCCAGCGATGCCCCTGCCAACGGCATTCGCTTCGGTTTCTATAACATCGACCTCGACAGCCCGGCCAATGTCCTCACGGCCAACACATGGCACCATCTCGTGTTCCGGTACGACTTTGAGGCCCAGCAGAAGACCCTCTTCCTCAACGGAGAGCAAATCGCCCAGAACACGTCCACCGCGTTCCTGGCCACGACAGGCGACATTATTCTTGGCTCTTGGGCCGGCGGGAATGCCTTCACCGGCATCGTGGACGATTTCCAGATCTATCAGAGATCGTTGACGGCCGCTGAGGTGGTCAAAATCATGGCCGGCCTGGCGGACGCCGCCCTGTCGAACAATCCCGTCCCGGATGACGAAACGACCGATGTGCCCCTGGACACGGTGCTCAGCTGGACGGCCGGCGAGTTTGCCGCCACGCACGATGTGTATTTCGGCACGAGTTTCGACGACGTCAACACCGCCAGCCGGAGCAATCCGATGGATCTCCTGGTCAGCCAGGGTCAGGCGGACGCCCAGTACGCTCCCGAGCTCGAGTACGGCCAGACGTACTTCTGGCGCGTGGATGAGGTCAACGCGGCCCCGGACAACACCATCTTCAAGGGCGAGGTCTGGACCTTCACGGCC
Organism: uncultured Phycisphaerales bacterium; assembly: GCA_937868145.1. Taxonomy (GTDB): domain Bacteria; phylum Planctomycetota; class Phycisphaerae; order Sedimentisphaerales; family Anaerobacaceae; genus PLanc-01. The sequence goes on along the minus strand of CALMMH010000022.1, from coordinate 2,144 downwards.
GAGACGTTCGCCTACCCGATCGTCAACGTGACGGCCACCGCCTCCAGCGCCCAGGCCGGCATGGGACCCGAGAACACGATCAACGGCTCGGGCCTCAACGAAGCCGACGAGCATTCGATGGAACTCAAGCAGATGTGGATGACCACCGGCATGGCCAAGCCGGACTGGATCCAGTACGAGTTCGCCGACGTGGAAAAGCTCGACGAGATGTGGGTGTGGAACTCCAACCAGATCCTCGAAAGCTTCCTGGGCTTCGGCGCCAAGAGCGTCGTCGTCGAGTACTCCCTCGACGGCCAGACCTGGACCACGGTCGAGGGCGTGACCGAGTTCGCCAAGGCGACCAGCACGGCCACCTACGCGCACAACACGACCGTCGATTTCGGCGGCGTCATGGCCAAGTTCGTCAAGATCACGATCAACAACAACTGGGGCGGCGCCGTGCCGCAGACCGGCCTCTCTGAGGTTCGATTCTACTATGTGCCCGTCAAGGCGTTCGAGCCGGTTCCGGCCGTTGCAGCCGCGACCATCAGCGTCAATACGGAACTCGCCTGGCGTCCCGGCCGCGAGGCCGCCTCGCACACCGTGTACATCGGCGCCGACAGCAACGCCGTCGCCGAGGGCACTGCACCTTCCGCAACGACGACCGAGCACGCCTACACCCCCGCCGCTCTGGATTTCGCGACGACCTACTACTGGAAGGTCGACGAAGTCGGCGACGCCGGCACGTATGCGGGCACCGTGTGGAACTTCACCACGGAAGAGTATGCGGTCCTCGACAACTTCGAAACCTACAACGACGACGTCGACGCAGGGACCACCATTTGGCAGGCCTGGGAAGACGGCGTGACGACGCAGGCCAGCGGCTCGCAGGTCGGCTACGATGAGTCCCCGTTCGCCGAGAAGACCATCACTCACGGCGGCACGCAGTCCATGCCCATGATGTACGACAACTCGGCCTCGCCGTACTACTCGGAAGCCGAGCTCGCGTTCGACACGCCGAAGGACCTCACAGCCGGCGCCGCCGAGAGCCTCGCGCTGTACTACCGCGGCGTCGCTCCGGCGTTCGTGGAGACCGCCTCCGGCTCCATCCTGATGAACGGCATCGGCGCCGACGTCTGGGGCACCTCCGACCAGTTCCGCTTCGCCTACAAGAGCCTCACCGGCAACGGCTCGATCGTGGCCCGCGTCAACAGCATCTACAACAGCAACGCCTGGGCGAAGGCCGGCGTGATGATCCGCCAGACCGTCGAGCCCGGCTCGATCCACGCCTTCATGGCCCTGACCCCCGGCGGCTCCGGCGGCGGCAACGGCGCCAGCTTCCAGCGGCGGATCGCGACCGCCGGCGATTCGGCGAACACCGATTCCACCGTGGTCCTCGCGGCGCCGTACTGGGTCAAGATCGACCGCACGGGCGACAAGTTCTCGGTCTACACCTCCCCGGACGGCGTCGCCTGGACGCAGTTGGGCGACACCCTGACGATTGCAATGCCCAGCTCGGTCCTGATCGGCCTGGCGGTGTGCAGTCACGACGCCGCCATCACCACCGGCGTCGAGTTCTCCAACGTCGCCGCGACCGGCAACGTCACCGGCGCCTGGCAGATCGCCGAGATCGGCATGACGCAACCGACGGGCAACTCGGTCGAGCCCCTCTACGTCACGCTCAAGGACAGCTCCGGCAAGAGCAAAACCGTCCTGAGCCCGGACGCCTTCGCGTCCGCCCGCACCGGCTGGCAGCAGTGGCTGATCCCGCTGAGCGAGTTCAGCGCAGCCGGCGTGAAGACCAACGCCGTCAAGTCCCTCGTGATCGGCGTCGGCAACCGGACCGCTCCGACGGCAGGCGGAACCGGCATTATCTACATCGACGATGTCGGCTTCGGCCGCTCTTTGCCGTAACCAACCGCAACCCGCGTCACCTGAGTATTGAATGACGCCACACCGGCGGCCAAGGCCCCAAAGCCTGGGCCGCCGGTTTTCTTTTGCGCGATTTTACATGGGCTTCGCGTAGAAACATGGAAGCATATACGCGTGGAAGCGTCAAAAAACGCCATGACCGCGTCCTCCCTCTCTGTCCCACCGCTTCCACGCTTATACGCTTCCACCTCTTCCATAACTCCTGTACCCTCCGTCTCTTATCGCATTCCCCC
>CALMMH010000021.1 GCA_937868145.1 uncultured Phycisphaerales bacterium | reverse complement strand
TGCTAAAAACATAAACCCATGCCCTCGCACGGCTTGCAGACGGCAGTGCCATTCATCCCTTTCACCTTTACTTCGACACTCCTGTCCACGAGAGACAGGTTCCGCACAATGCGGACCGATTTGCTGTGTCTTTCAACCCCATTGAAAGGCGTGTGTCATCCGTGATCTGACGGAAACCTCCCGTCAGTTACTCTGCCAATCACGGTTAGCATCGAACTGCGAGGAGTCCTACCTTAAAACGGGGAAACCCCCAAAAGAGAGCATTCAGGGGTAGAAAATGTAAAATCGATTTAGAGACGAGTCCTTGGCACATGAAATAACGCGATAATTGTTGCCGATAGGTAAAAAACATTTACTTTGACTCAATAGTAGTGTCTCATAAGGGACGACGTATGCGAAGCCCTATAACTCGACACGTTGCGCACCGGACTTGGGAGACTGTGGATCGCACGTGGCAGGGAATCGCTTGGGAAGGAATACGCGGTGAATAGTGATTATGATTTCCGGATCATTCGTGTTTTGCGACGCCGGCTGAACCTGACATTACAGGGATTGGCCAGCCGTGCAGGGTTGACCTATCCGACGGTCGAATCCGTCGAAACCAATAAGACGATGCCGTCCCTCAAGACGCTGGACTCCCTCGCCGGAGCGCTCCAGATCTCCACGTGCGACTTGTTGGGTCTTGCCGAGCGGCGAATGGTCCAGAGACGCAGGGCCCAGTGCGAAGATCAAACCCCTGCCACACGCTCGGATATCGGATTGGACCGATGCAGAGTCGCTCGGTACGACAAGGGCAAGTTGATTCGCGTTACCGCCGGGGCGGGGGATCACGTGCACGTCATGGGGCTGCACGAGGACATCCACGAATTCTGTTACGTCCTGAGCGGCTGCGTGGACTTGCGAATCGAAGACAAGACCTACCGTCTGGAGTCGGATGAGACGATTCTTTTCGACGGACTCCTGGACCACTCCTACACGCAAGTGGAAGAAGGGGAGTACGTCACGATCCACATTCCCAAAGACATTCGTATTCTCGAAAAACTGCTCGAAGGCAGAGAAGAAGAACCGCAGGAACCCCAGTAGAGCGGTCGAATTCGCCTCTTAAGACGCCAAGGCGTCGCACGACGCCTGTTCCAGCTTGTCCGGGGTCTCCGGCGTCTCTCTGCCGCCTGGGAACCAGCCTTTTGTTCTCAGACAGATTCGCACCAGCATCAGCATGACCGGCACCTCGATGAGCACGCCCACAACGGTCGCCAGGGCGGCCCCGCTTCCGAGGCCGAACAGAATGGTCGCGGTGGCGATGGCGACCTCGAAGTGATTGGACGCCCCGATCATCGCCGAAGGAGCGGCGTCCTGGTAGGATAGCTTCAGCAACTTCGCCAGCCCATAGCCGAGCCCGAAGATGAAGACCGTCTGGAGGAACAGGGGAACCGCGATCCATAGGATCGTCAGCGGATCGTTCAGGATCGTCTCGCCCTTGAACGAAAACAGCAGCACCAGGGTCGCCAGGAGGGCTACGATCGTGATGGGCGTCAGGAGATGCAGGAATCGCTCCTGAAACCAGGTTTCGCCTTTGGCGGCGACGATCCATCTTCGGGAGAAGAACCCGGCCACCAAGGGCAAAGCCACATAGATCGCGATGGACAACAGCAGCGCCTGCCAAGGAACAGGGAGTTTTCCGACGCCCAGAAGGAATCCCCCCAAGGGGCCGTAGAAGAACAGCATGGTCAGCGAATTGATCGCGACCATAATGAGAGTGTGGGCGTCGTTGCCGCGGGCCAAATAGCCCCAGACCAGAACCATGGCGGTGCAGGGAGCGATGCCCAGGAGAATGCATCCGGCCAGGTAGCTGCGCCACAGGGGCACTTGCAGCATCCGGACTCCCTCGACATCAATGATTGTGCCGACGCCATAGGTTCCCCCGACCGGCAGATCCAGGCCGAAAGGCATCTTAACCAGGTCCATCGCATCGGGCCCGATCAGACCATGGA
>CALMMH010000020.1 GCA_937868145.1 uncultured Phycisphaerales bacterium | reverse complement strand
GCCCGCAAACTCAAGCCGGACGAGGTAATCTATCTTGTGGATGGCCGCGAACGGGACTACTGCACCGCCAAAGTGATTGAAAAGCAGGAAGGCGGCGTGTGCCTGCTGGAACTCGACGTCAAGGCCCCGGCGGAAACCGTGCTCAATGAGATCGGCTTCCCGCCGCTGCCGCCGTACATCCATCGCGATCACGACTGGTCGAAGGCCGAGAGCGATCGCAGGCGGTATCAAACAGTCTACGCCCGCGAGAGCGGGGCGGTGGCCGCGCCCACCGCGGGACTGCACTTCACCGAGGAACTGCTGGGGCAGTTGAGTGAAGCGGGCGTTCGCATGGCTCGCGTCACGCTGCACGTCGGGGCCGGCACATTCAAGCCGATCACCGTCGAGAACGTGGAGGAACACGAGATTCATCACGAGTGGTATCGCCTCGACGCGGCCAACGCGGAGATCATCAATGCGACCCGTGCAGCCGGCGGGAGGATTGTCGCCATCGGAACGACTGCGACGCGTGTGCTGGAGACGGTTGCCGGACAAGCTGCCGCCGGAGAGCCGTTGCAAGCCCGCGAGGGCTCCACGAATCTGTTCGTCATGCCTGGTTACCAGTTCAAAGCGGTCGACGCCATGATCACGAACTTCCATCTGCCTCGGTCGACGCTCCTGGCGTTGGTGGGCGCGTTCGCGGGCATGGAGTTGATGTTCGCCGCCTATCGCCACGCGGTGGAGCAGCGATACCGCTTCTATTCCTACGGCGACGCGATGCTGATCGTCTGATCAGGTTTCAAGATGCGTGGAGAGGACTCATAGGACCGATGGGACCTATGGGACGCATCCGGCTTCGATCGGTGGAGCGGGGTTGGGCTTGGACGCGGGCGGTGCCGACGCAGCCGCGCAGGGGCCCGAGAAGGACCCCTGCGCCGAGCAGCTTCATGAATTCTCTGCGAGTTGAATGCTCTGTTCTCATAGGACGCATAGGACCTATGGGACGAATGGGACTTGCGTCATCCCTTGTACATCTCGTCGAAGCACTTTTGTGCGTCGACGACGGCCGCTCGCATCATGTCCTCGGCCACCGCGGTCTTCCGCTCGGTCATGGCCTTGATGAGGTCGCGGGTCTTGAGCTCGCGGGCCGCCTGCTCGCAGGCCTCCCAGCTCAGGACGCTGCGGATCACGCGGTCGATCGCCTGCTCCGTGTTGTCGTACGCGCGGGGCTGCATGTCGTGGCCCTTCCAGCGGTTGTACCCGGCGCCCTGGATCAGGCCGGCCAAGGCGATGTTCATGCCGTTGACGCGGGCCCCGTGGTCGATGTCGAACTTGCCCGGGCCGCCGAGGATGATGCCGTCGTTGTAACCCTGGCTGTTGAGGTGCATGTGCACGAGCATGCCGTTGTCGATCTCTTCGACCGTGTCGTAGATGTGGTCCAGGCCGATCATCTCGGAGTGACCGAATTCCTTGTTGACGCCCTTGTTCTTGATGTCGACGCCGAACTCCATCGCGACCTTCCGCCAGAACACGATCGCGCTGGCGACGGTCGGGATCAGCATCGCGGGATGTCCCTCGTTCGGCTTGGGCTCAAAGGCGATGCGAAGCTCGCCGCCTTTCTTCGTTTCATACTTGCACAGGCCGGCGACGCTCTCCTTGAGGTTCTGATACATCTTCTGGATCGCGATGGTCGCGATGTCGTAGCCGAAGGAGCCGTTCCAAATGACGAAGGCCGGCGGCTTCTCGTCGTTCCACGCCTTGCGGAGTGTCCCGTAAGCCAGATCGACGGTCCGCGAGCCGAGCTCTTCCGCGGCCTTGCGCTCCGCACGGTCCATCGAGCAGATGCCGCCGTAGGCGAAGTGCGAGTGCGCGCCGGGCGTGATCATCGCCAGGGCCAGCTTGTTGCTGACCAGCGCGTCGGCCACGGCCTGGGCGGTGCTGTCACTGACCTCGGCGTCGTAGTGCAGCTCGATGCCGAGCTGAACGTTCTTGGGCATGCGGGGCCGGATGCGGCTGGCGACCAGTTCGATCATTTCCGGTGTGCCGAACTTGCTGCCGGCCCAGTCGGGGCGGATGTCGGCGGGGACGAAGCCGCCTTTGCCGGGATTGAACGTCCATCGGCATATGCTGTGTAGGGATTTCTTGGCCATTGCTGCTACTCCTAATCCTCGTGCTCGTGAGATTGTTCTGCCGCATTCAACAAGCCGGCTCCGACCGGCATGGCTACGACAATCTTACGCAAGGATGGGACGGGAGTAAAGAAGTTTGAAGTGGCAAGTGTGAAGTTTCAAGCAAGATCGCAGACGCTGCCTCGTTCTTCTCTTACTTCAAACTTCACACTTCAAACTTGAAACTTCCTATGCCAAGTACACCGTGTCTCCCGGCTTGATCGGCGGGACCTTGTCCTTCTTGGCCGCGACGTCCGCCCGGTCCAAGGCGAAGCTCGGCGCGATCTCCAGAACGCAGTCGGGCGAACCATCGGCCTTGCGGGGGACCTTCACCCCGGCCGACTCCAGCCAGGTCGCGGCTCGCTCGATCATCATTCGCCGGGTCACCTCGGCGCTGTCCTCGCCCATGGCGTTCTTGACCGGGGCGAACTGCTCGCTGCGGTCGATATCGAGGATGATGGACCGATCCGCCAGAGGGATGGCGTCGAAGATGAAGGATTCGAGCTTGACCCCATTGGGCTGCTTGGGCTCGACCCGGTTGCCCTCGGAATCGATGTGCGGGATCTTCTTGACCGCCCGGTGCAAGGGCAGGGAGTGCCCCTTGGTGTTGAGACGCTCGACAAAACCCGTGTTGATGATATGGATGGCGATGCTGCCGAGTTGGAAGGCCAAAGAGCCGTCCGGTTGTCGTTTCTCGGCCAGCTCGTCAGACAGGTCGCTGTATTCGATGACAGTCACTTTGCCGTCGACCAGGCAGAAGTTGCCGACCTTCTCCTTGGGACCGTTTTTGATGACGGCTTTGGAGGACACCTGGGCCCCGTCCAGGACGTGGAGCCCGACGAACAACGGATCGAAGAGCCGGACCAGGGGGTTGTCCACCTGCCAGTAGCTGAGGTACTCCACGCCGTGCTTTTTCATGTCGGCCAAGGCCCCGCTGCGGGCCAGGGCCCGGATGCAGCCGCCGTGACCGTCGGGAGAGCGGGCGATCTGGTCTTTGTCCGCCAGGAGGATTCGGCCGTCGAAACCGAAGTTGGGCAGCGTGCCCTGCTGAAAAATGAAGACATTCCGAGGGTTCAGGCCACAGTAATTATCGGTCTTAAAGATATCCACGGTCTGCTGATGGTTCAGCGGACTGGTCATAATGTACCAGGGGCAGACGGCCCGATATCGCTCGGACACGGCGGCAATTGTCTCGGCGAAGATGCGAAAAAGCGTCTTATTCTTGATCGGGCTGACGGGGAAGTTGCCTTTGGGCCCATCGAAACCCAGGCGAGTGCCCTGGCCGCCGGCGACGGTCAACGCCGCGACCTTGCCCTGCGAGATCAAGGATTCACCTAAGTTGATAGCCTCTCTATACTTACGTCTCAGATCGTCATTGACGGGCAGGGGACTATAGGACTTCGCCGGCTCGAAATCATGCTGAAGGGGAGCCTCCGGCTGTCCCTTGACCAGGGTTGCGATCCACTCGTTGGCTGCGGCCAGGTCCAATTCCTGAATCTGGGCGAGCAGATCGGCTCTCTGATCCGGGTTCAACTGCGGCCAGAAGGCCAACAAATGTTCTTGCCGATGCTCGGTGAGCAATTTCCTGAGACTGTGAACATCCTGTCTGTCGGGCATATAGTATTCTCCAGAACCCCAAACCATCGGATGATACGTCAAAGTGAAAAATATTCAAGGAAATGAGCGAAACAGGCGAAGAAAAGTTTGACAGGCTTTCGAGCTTGGGTTAAGATTGTGATAAAGGACAGGTGGACCTGCAGAAGTTGTTATTATATATATTGCTTTCTGTCATCATATTACTTTTGCACTTCATATCCAGATCTGCCTGCCTCGAAGTTGTAGGAACGCACACAACCTACGATACGTGAGGAGCTTCAAGGGTCTGCGGCTTAGTTAAGCAAAACTTCTGCGAAATGCAATGCTTTGTTTGAATGAAGCCGGTCCGTTCTTCTATTTCAGGCAGATTACTTTATCGGAGATTCGCGCAAATTGAGCATTTGCCTCTCAGGCAGCACCAAGCAGTTATCTGTTAAGTTGGCCAATGTGGCGTAGTTGGAGAACGGTCTGGTCTGCGAATCTCAGAGAAGTGAAAGGAGCAACACATGAAGAGAAAAGGCTTTACCCTGGTCGAGCTGCTGGTCGTTATTGCGATCATCGCTCTGCTGATGGGCATTCTGATGCCGGCGTTGGCTCGCGTGCGCCAACTGGCATTCCGGATGACCTGCGGCACCAACCTGTCGGGCATTGGCAAGGCGATGCTGATCTATGCCAATGACTATGAAGACGAACTGCCCCGCGCCGGTGGCCGCAATTCCACCTGGGGCAACCTCACGAACTTTGCAGCTCCCACGCGGCAAGCGGCCTACGGGCTCAGCGCCGATGGCAGCAGCGGCAAGGCGACCATCAGCTCGTGCTTCTATCTGTTGGTCAAGTACGCTGAAGTGACCCCGAAGTCATTCATTTGCAAGGGCGACTCCGGCACCACCGAGTTCAAGCTGGCCGACATCTCCGGCAGCAACGGCGTCACCAGCAGCACCGAGATGATCGAGCTGTGGGACTTCGGTCCAGTGGCGACGGCCTACAAGAGCTGCAGCTATTCGTACCATGTTCCGTTTGGGTCCTACGCCCTGACGGTGTCGAGCGAGCCGGGCTTTGCCGTGGCCGCCGACCGCAACCCGTGGATCAAGAGCCCTGCCGGCGACGCGGCGGCGTTCAACCTGTTCAAGCCCGATCTGACCGGTTACACCGGCGGCACCACCGAGACGGCCAAGGCCGGCAACGCGGTGTCCCACCAGAGCGAAGGCCAGAACGTGATGTTCTTGGACACCCACGTGGACTTCGAGAAGCGCGCTTATTGCTCGCTCGAAGACGATAACATCTACACGCTTTCCACTGTGACGGATCAGGGCAGCGCCCTGGGCGCCATGCCGACGACCTCCTCGTACACGCCGCTCAACCGCAAGGATTCGGTCCTGATTCATGATCCGGACACGATCAGCGCTGGCGGTTCGACCCGTCGGTAAGAGGTTCTTTCTGGTTTGAGTCAGTAGTGTGATCGAATGGGCGGCCCCGGTGTCTGAGGCCGGGGCCGCCTTTCTCCTCGAAACATGCTCTTTGACATTTCTGCCGGGCATGTGAGCGTTGGCGACGCTCGAAACCGGGCATGAGAGAGCACTCCGGTCGGCAGGGCGGACGTCGATCCTCTTATTCTTGAGCCATCATACATTTCCCCTTTTTTTGCTCCGACCCGCCGGACGCGACCTGTTTCCTCTCAGGCCCCCACAGAGAGTTGCCAGAACTCACCGATTCGCGCATCGGTTCTCGTGTGTCTTATCCCAAGGCGGTTGAGGTACGCGCATTTGTCCTGGAGTCTCAGAAGACTCCGGGGTATTGCGCGCTCCTGCGTGCCCGCTGACGGACCGCGATGCGCGCTTGTGCTGATCTTGAAAGCAATCGGTCAGGGTCTGCGCGGAGTCCTCGTCCGTTCATCGTGGGGAATCCGACGGAGCGGCCGTTTGTATATCAGGAACAACTTGCGAGATCCGTGGAGAGGGGCCCCCGGACGCGACGTCGCGGGCCGGGAGTCCGGGCCGGAGTTGGGCGGGCGGGTGTTCCGCCCGTAACGGATTGCGGCAGTGAGGAACGGTCGTTCTACGCATTCATCCATCATTTCCTTCCTCACGCGCCGTCGTCAACTCGGTCCCACCATCTCGCAGAATTCTGGAAAGGGGACTACTATGAGAAGGAAGGGGTTCACACTGGTCGAGCTGTTGGTCGTGATCGCGATCATCGCTCTGTTGATGGGCATTCTGATGCCCGCACTGTCGAGGGTCCGCCAGTTGGCGTTTCGGCTGACCTGCGGCACCAACCTGTCCGGCATTGGCAAGGCGATGCTGATCTATGCCAATGACTATGAGGACGAGCTGCCCCGCGCCGGCGGCCGCAACTCCACCTGGGGCGCTCTCAACAACTTCGCAGGCGCCACCCGGCAACAGGCCTACAACGTCGGCGCCAATGGCGAGGGCGGCAAGGCGACGATCAGCTCGTGCTTCTACCTGCTGGTCAAGTACGCCGAGGTGACGCCGAAATCGTTCGTCTGCAAGGGCGACTCCGGCACCACCGAGTTCAAGCTCTCGGACATCATCGGCACCAGCGGCGTGACGTCGAGCACCGAGCTGATCGAACTGTGGGACTTCGGCACCCAGGGCTCCACGGGCACTGCTGCCAAGAGCTGCAGCTATTCGTACCACGTGCCGTTCGGGTCCTACGCTCTGACGACGTCGAGCGAGCCGGGCTTTGCCATCGCTGCCGACCGCAACCCGTGGCTCAAGAGCCCTGCCGGCGAAGCGGCGACATGGGCCTCGTTCAAGCCCGATCTGACCGGCTACACCGGTGGCACCACCGAGACGGCCAAGGCTGGCAACGCGGTGTCCCACCAGAACGAGGGCCAGAACGTGCTGTTCCTGGACGCCCACGTCGACTTCGAGAAGCGCGCCTATTGCTCGCTCGAAGACGATAACATCTACACGATCTCCACCGTGCCGGATCAAGGCAGCGCTCTGGGCAAAGCGCCGACACTGACCTCCTATCAGCCGGTCAACCGCAAGGACTCGGTCCTTGTGCATGATCCGGATTTCGGCGGGAGAACTGGTGCCATAAGGGAGTAGTCCGGCGTACAGCTAAATCCTCTCGGAATCAGCGGACTCGCATGCGGAGGTGTGGGTCGCCTGACTGCGGTAGCACGCGGGTGGTCTCGCGCGGAAACGTGCGAGACCACCTTTTGAGATTGCGGCGCCGGATCAGCTTGCCGCCGGGACGTCGCTCCACAACCCAGTACGGCAGCAGGGTGCCACAGCCAAACGAACCCAACAAGTTTGGCCGTGCCACCCGGAATCCCCTGGTCCCGCTGGACAGGTCTCACAGCCTGGGAATCCGCCACCGACAGCGGCGGCGCCCTCCCGTTGGAATCCCGTCGTTTTCACTTGCCTTTCGGCCCATTCGCGACTAGAATATTTGTGCAAATTTGCGGCAGATGAAACCATTCTATAGGGTGAGAATCATGTCACGGAACAAGGGGTTTACACTCATCGAGCTGCTCGTCGTCATCGCGGTCATCGCCATTTTGATGGCCATTCTCATGCCGGCGTTGAATCGGGCGAGGGAGCAGGCCCGCCGGGTCACGTGCAGCAACAACCTCAAGCAGATCGGCACGAGTCTGCACATGTACGGCGGCGACAACGACGCGAGGCTGCCGCTCAACGAAATGACCGGCTGGCTCTGGGACATCTCGTACAGCACGACGGATTACATCATCAGTACGGGCGGCAGTCGGGAGACGTTCTACTGCCCCGGCGATCCCACCAAGAGGCCCGACATGGCCTTTTTCTGGCAATTCACTCAAAACGTCAGCCCGGCGGCCCACATCGGAGACATCGAGGAGCCGACGACGGATCGCCAGAACTACTATCGAGTCACCGGCTATTTCTGGATGCTGGACACGAAGAGCGGCCGGGGAACCCCGCCCAAGGGGACGCCGGCCAAGCAGTGGGTCAAGACGCTCAACTGCAAACGGCCCGGCGAGACGGAGCTGATCGTGGACGCCACGCTCAGCACGACCGATGACCCGGACACCGGCAACTTCGCGGAGGTCCGAGGCGGCTCCTTTACTCGCGCGCAGATCCTCGACCGCACGAATCACCTCATCAGCGGCGGCCGCCCGGCCGGCTGCAACGTCTGCTACGTCGACGGCCACCTCAACTGGCGGAACTTCAGCGAGATGGAAGTCCGATATCCCACCAGCGGCACGCCCTAC
>CALMMH010000019.1 GCA_937868145.1 uncultured Phycisphaerales bacterium | reverse complement strand
GTCAATCCCAGCCGAGCGCGGATTCGGTTTCGGTGGCGGTCCTCGGAGTCGGCGCCGTCATCATCGATGTATTCATATCGATAGCGGAGGTCGCCAAACCAATTCAGCTTCGACGCCCACTTCAAGGATTCGGGAATCGCATCGGGCTTCTTCTCTTCTTCGGGCTTGGCCGCGGCGGCCTGCTCGATCTTCTCGTTCATCGCCCGTTCTTTGAGCTTCTGACGCGCCTCCAGTTGGTTGATCTTGTCTTCCAGATCCGCCTGCCGCTGTTTTTGTGTTTCCAACTCGGCCTTGAGGTCGTTCACATCCTGCTGCGCCGTGGCGGCCGCCGGCCTGAGCAACACAACCGCACAAAGAATTCCCAGTCCCAAACTCCATTTCCAACACTGTCCCTTCGACATCGTAACGCCTCCCAAACTCACTTGATGCATGCTGCGTCTCCGAGCCAATCCCGAAGACCCGCCAACCAATGCATGACATCATGAATACCGCTACCCTGTTAAAGGCGAATCAACGTTGTGTTAGAATTCCGTTATTCGGAGGCCCGGGGCACATTATCAATACTGATACCGGCCGAGGCAGGTCGGAACTCATCCTCGTCAATGTTGGGGATGCCGGGGCGATACGCCAACCTCATCGTCCCATATTATCTGTGGGGCAGATGAAGGGTGAAGGTGCTTCCTTTGCCGGGGATGCTTTCGACCGTGACATATCCGCCGTGGACCTGGGCGATGTGCTTGACGATGGCCAGACCCAGGCCGGTCCCGCCGAGCTTGCGGCTGCGGCTTTTGTCCACCACGTAGAATCTTTCAAAGACCCTCGAAAGATGCTCGGCCGGAATGCCGCGGCGTAGGTTTTCCAGCCGGTGAATGAACGGACTATTGGAGGTGGGTGTTCCGGACCACCTCTTCGACCGTATGGTCGTGAGCCTTGGCCGGTTCCACGCCGAGCAATTGGGCGGCCGCCTTGGTGATATAGTCGTCGGCCCCCAACTCGAGTCCCGTGACGAGGTCTGATTCTTCCCCGACATCTCCTTCCCAGGTGCGGATGCCTGCACATTGCGGCTGCCGGCATCCAAAGGATATCGATGCTCAGTTTTCTCAGAATGGTGCTGCTGGCGGCAGGGGCCACGTTTCTGGTGATCCGAGCCCAGAGTCTTCTCCCTGATCATCAAGGCGCGGTCGAAAAGGCCAGAGACCGAAGGGGCAACCGTACTGTGAACCTGCTCATGAAATCTCCTTGGCATGCAGTTGTCCGCCGTCGGCTCCGGGTTCAACGCGCGTTGTGTGAAACCTCCATCGGGTGAAACGTGACGGCTATTGTGACGCGATATGCCTGTGTTGCGCCAGTCTAATTACAGGAAAGCGGGTCCAAATAAGTATATAACTACACAGGCCGTCCACGCGACAAATTAACCGAGATCTAACGGCGCGCTAATCCAACGTCAACACCATATTGTTACAGTGCTTTCCATGGTGGCAGGCAAAAGGAGGATGTCAATACGCGAGGATCAAGGATCCAGGAGGAGTGAAGAGTGTTGCGGGAACTTCGCTGCGGGGGACTTGCCGTCTGTCGCGGAGGGGGCGTCACAGCGCCGATCTCTTCCGATGCTGTGATGGCGGCAATGACAGCGAACGACGCAAACGCCTCCCGGCTTTGCGGGCGGCTCGGTGCGGACCTCCCGAGCCGCCACTGTATTTTGAACGCGGGTCCAACGAGGGAGCACGGTGTGTTCGCGGTGTGCCACTGATGTTCCAGACAACGTCATAGGGTAGAGAGCATGGACTATTCGAGCTTTCGGAAGGTTGCGCAGACCGAGACGGCCGTTGCGCCGCAAACGGGCCGCTCGGCCCGGGGGACGATCCTGATCGTCGACGATGAGGAGGACATCCTGGAACTGGTCAGGCTCGCGCTGGCCCGCGAGGGCTATGACGTGCTTGAAGCTGCGACAGGCGAACAGGCTGTCGAATTGGCCCGGGTTCGCCAGCCGGACCTGGCCATTCTCGATTTGATGCTGCCCGGCATCGACGGCCTTGAAGTCTGCAGAATCCTCAAGAACAACCCGCGAACCGAGCAGATGCCGGTGATCATGCTGACGGCTCGGAGCGAGGACAGCGACATCGTTGCGGGCCTGGAGCTTGGCGCGGACGACTACGTGACCAAACCGTTCAACTCGCGGGTGTTGACGGCCCGAGTTCGGCGCGTGCTCCGCAAGAAGGTGGCGCGGAACCTCGATCGCGGCGTGGTCAAGATCCACGACTTGATCATCGATCCGGCTCGTTGCGAGGTTTTGTTGCACGGCGTCCCGCTGCGGCTGACTTTCTCGGAGTTCAATATTCTTTATACGCTGGCCAAACGTCCGGGCGTCGTTTTCACGCGATATCAGATCATGGACGCTCTGCACGGCAACGACCACATCGTCACCGATCGGGCGGTGGACGTTCAGATCGCCTACCTGCGTAAGAAACTCGGTTCCTGCAAGGATTACATCGAGACCATCCGCGGCGTCGGTTACCGATTCAAAGACCGCCCTGCGGCCTGAGAGGAGAACCGTGGTGGACGACGGGGAATGGTTCAGTCGGCCACGCCGGCGGCAAGAACGGAAGAGCGTCTGTTGAGAATATCTCCGCTTCCTGAGTAGGGGCAAACGAACTCGGATGGCCTTCCTGACGGATCTGCATGGGTCAACTGCCCAGGTACAGGGACTGGATGTCGGCCTTGGGAACCGTGATGATCTTGACGTTGTCGGAACCCGGATAGGCTGCTTCGATGTCGAGCGTGTCGGCGGAAACATCGCGAATCTGGGCGGTATAGATGACGGTGGGACCCATCAGGCGGACCATGCCGATCGGTGGCGGCGGCGGGTCTCGTCGCTCGGGCGTTTTCG
>CALMMH010000018.1 GCA_937868145.1 uncultured Phycisphaerales bacterium | reverse complement strand
GGGGAAGTTCCCGCCGGCCGCGTGTCCGCGTTTGCCCATCTGCACGTTGTCCTGCGTGTCCAGCGTCCAAGCCTCGCTGCCGACAAGCAGGCCGTCGCCGTACCAGGCGACAGTCGTCCCATCGTAGGTCGCGGCCAGATGGTGCCATTCGAGGTCGATCGGCATGATGCTCCGCTCCCAGCCGTAGACGTGAATGCCGTAGTTGGTGGTGCCGCCGATCTTCTCCATGTCGAAGCTCAATGCGGCGCCGGCCTCCGGCGTGCTGGTGAAGCCGAAAAGGGTCGTCCAGTCGGTAATCGACATGTCGTCGGCCTTGACCCAGCCGGAGATCGTCCGGGGCGCGGCTCCGCTGATGCCCACGCTGCCGACGACCACGTAATCGTTGATTCCGTCCATGTACAGGGCCTGCCCATCGACGCCGGGGACATAAGTCGGCCCGCCGTTGGCGGCGCCGTTGCGGCCCTTCCCGGAACTGTCCTGCACGTTGCCGTCAAAGGCATAGCGGGCGATGAGGCCCGCGCCGGCCGGTTCCACCGGCGTGAGGAACTCGGGCGTCTTGGGGGATACGCGGATGTCGTCGAGGTACAGGGTGCCCGCGGCCCCGGAGCCTTCGATACCGATCGTCAACGAGTCGACGCTGCCGAGGCCGGCGACGTTGGACAGGTCGATGTTCCAGGCCTGCCAGCCGGCTCGCGCCAGATCCGTTGCATCCCCGTTGTAGACCACCTTGGCGTTGCCGATCTTGACGTACAACTGCCCGCTGTTTCCGGCCGTGCCCGCGAAGTTGATCGAGAGAGTCTTGATGCCGTGGGCGGTCCAGTCCTGGGCCGAATCGAAAGTCCGCGTGGTCTCCGAGAAGGCAAAGGACGCATTGTTGTAGATCAGGGGCATCGATTGCCGTCCGCCGTGAACGAGGGTCTTTTCGGCAAACGGCGATTCGTTGTAGCCGACCTGCGAGCCGCTGGTTTGATCGGTTATGCCATCCACCCAGGTCTGATAGATTCGGTTGTCGTCGTCATTGTAGTTCTCGAAATCCTCGACGACGGCGTACGGTTCGGTCGCGAAACTCCAGACGTCGCCGGCGTAGATTCCGGTGTCTTCGACCTCGTCGACTCTCCAGAAATACTCTGTCCCGAACACCAAATCCGCGGGAGTATAGCCGTGGTCGGTCACGGTGTCGCCCGGGATGGTGCCGGCGGCGACGGTGTTGCTGTCGACGCCGAGGTACACAACGTGCGACGTGGTCTCGCGGCCGGGCCGCCAATCCAGGCCGGCCTCCACGCTGACATCGGTGGCTCCGTCGGAAGGAACGGGCTCGCGGGCCGTGGTCGGGACATAGAAGAACCTCACCTCGCTCAGGCCGGCCTGCTTCGTGATGCCGCCCCAGTTGCTGTTGACCGTCAGTTTGACGTACTTGGCCATGGCTCCCTTGAAATCGATCGTCGTGTCGGTGGTGTAGGTGGTCGAGCCCGGCGAACGCGAGAACTCCGGAACGTTCTCCAAGGCGGTCCAGGTTTCGCCATCCGTCGAGTACTCGATCGCGACGCTTTTGGCCCCGAAACCGAGCATGCTTTCGATCAACTGGTTGGAGTTCCAGACCCATAGTTCATCGAGCTTGTAGACCCTGTCGAACTCGAACTGAATCCAGGCCGGCAACGTGCCGACGCTCAGCCACATGTCGTTGGAGTTGGTGGAGTGCTGATCCAGGTCGTTGAGGCCGGAGCCGTTGACGGTGTTCTGCGCGTCCATGCCGGACGCCGAGGCGGAGGCCGTGGCCGTTATGTCGGTGATCGCGTAGGCGTACGGCTCAACGGTGAAGCTCCACACCTTCCCTTTGAAGATCGCGCCGTCCGCGGTGGCGTTGACCTCGTCGACCCGCCAGTAATAGGTTTGTCCGAATTCGAGCGGGTTTTCCGGAGCGAACTCGGCGG
>CALMMH010000017.1 GCA_937868145.1 uncultured Phycisphaerales bacterium | reverse complement strand
GGCGATCGAATGGGCCAACTCGACGCGATTCGCGCTGACCGGTGCGATCTTCAGCGCCAACCGCGAGCATCTGGACCGAGCGGTGCGGGATTTCCGCGTCGGCAACCTGTACCTCAATCGCGGCAGCGTCGGCGCCCTCGTGAAGGTCCAGCCTTTCGGCGGCTTCAAGATGTCCGGCGGCGGCACCAAGGCCGGCGGCCCGGACTATCTGCTGCACTTCATGGACCCCAGGGCCGTGACGGAACAGCAGTAAACAGGCTACGACGACAACAGACCTATGAAAGAGGCGACCCCTGCTCTTGCCGACAGGGGCCGCCTTTTTTGTTGTCGCTCAATTCTCCGAGGCCTTGGGGCTGCGATTACAGACCGGCTGGAGCCAAGCTGGCCTCGGCGGTTCCGCCGTAGACGCCCATGTCGATCCGGGAATTGATGACCTCGCCGCCCTGGGGAGCCGTCAGAGGCTCCAGAAGCAACTCGGCCGCCGGATCGCCCGCGTCGATGCAGGGGCTGGTGACATCGTCGGACGTCCAGGAGTTCGCGACATTGTTCCACCGCCAGCCCTGCGTCTTGAGATGGTAATCGCCCGGCGTCCAAGCGGCGCCGAACCCCTGGCCCGCGGAGACGAACCGCGGGTCGGCGTCGATGTTGCCGTCCCCTTCCCAGCCGTTCTGAACATCCGAGTAGGACGCCGTGGCCCGCGTGCTCTTGATCTGCGCGCCGCCTGAGTTGTTGAAGTACAGGATCGAACTCGTCAGGGTCGGCGTGTGAGCGTCGACGCCCTCGAGCGCGTTCTCCGTGATGGTGCAGTTGACCATCGCCGGCTTGCCGCCGTGAACACCCTGGCCGCCGTTGCCCGCGATAAGGCAGTTGCGGATCGCAGCCTCGCACTGCTTGGCGGTGCGGATCTCCGAGGGGCTCGACATTTCGATGCCCGCGGCGCCGTTGGCGAGGAACCGGCTCAGCGTGATCGTCGGGTTGGACGCGCCGACCAGGCGCATGCCCGCTCCCGTGCTGCCTGTCACCACGCAGCGAGTGACGGTGGGTTGCGAGCTGAAGCAGTAGATCGCTTCGTTGCCGCCGGTGACGGTGAAGCCCGCCAGGACGCTGCCGGCTCCCTCATGGGAGGTGAACGACACCGCGGCGCCATCGCTTCGCAACATCGTCGCGGCGACGACGGCCGGATCGTTCGGGTCCTCCGAGCGAATCATCACGGCTTTGCCCGCGAAATTCACCTTTTCCTCATACAGCCCCTGGCTGACGACGATCTGATCGCCGGCCTCGGCATCCGTGACCGCATGTTGGAGATAATCGTATCGCAGTCCGGTCCTGGCGTTGCGCACCCGACCGTCGAAGATGCTGTAGCCCACGTCGAACGTCAGCCCCTGGATGGGCCCATAAGCGTTGCTGAGCCATACGAGCGTCCTGCCGTCCAGGGCCGGCATGACACCCGTCCCGACAGGCGGCAATCCCGCGTCCAGAACGCCATGGTTGCGCGTCACACACACCAGCTTGATTCCAGTGCTCAGAAGACCGGCATCCACATACGCGACAAGAGGCCCGTCGATCGTCGCCTGCTCCTGCGTTCCGTTCGCCTTGACCACGACAAACTCACGGATATTCGCCAGATCGGAAAGATCGGCGCCATAGATGTCGCCCGTGTCGTTGCGTTCATCGGTCCAGACCACCAGACGCCCCGAAATCGCCGGGTCGTGCTGCTCGGCCGGATCGTCGCACACCGTGACAACCTTGATGTTGCTCAGATCCGAGATATCGGCGGCATAGATGTTCCCCCGACCTTCCCAGACCACGATGTCGCCGCAGATGTCGACCACGCGGTCGATCCCGGCCAGAGGGTCCGAAAGGGACACCGGGTCCCGCTGACCGACGTTCGTGGCCACCGTGAAATACACAGGCGAAGAGTAGGTGCTCAGATCCGCGCCGCAGATGTCATACGGCATGTTGTACCAGTTCTCGGATTTCGTCCGGTCGAGGCCCAGGTGCTGCACCCAGACCACCTTGTTCCCGGATACGGCCGGATGGCTGTAGGAAGCGTTCGCGCTGCGGGTCCGCAGTATCTGCTGCGTCTCTCCGGCGACGCGGGCGAACACGCTGGAGCAGACGGGGCCCGTCAGCTCCGAATACGAGATCCCGCCGTACCAGACGACCAGATCGCCGTCGATCTTGGGCTGAAGGAAGTAGGACCCTGTCGCCAAAGTTTCCAGCTTCCCGGTGGTCAGGTCCTTGTACGCGATCTCAAGTTCGCCCTGGTCGGTCTGCCTCACGTACGCAACCTTCATGCCGGAGACATCGGGCTGATAGGGGCCGTACCCCGTTCCCGGCGCCACGTCGAGATTCTCGCCCTTGGTCGTCACAGACACCGCAATGCAGCGGACTCGACTCGGTTCGCTTTGCATGAAGCCGTCGCTGACGACCAGCTCGAAGGCATACCATCCCTCGGCGCCGGCCACGAACGACGGAGTTTCCGTGTCGGCGTTCGTCAACTCGACGGGCTCGCCTTCCACCTGGCTCCACTGGTAAGTCAGCCGGTCGATGACGTCCGGATCATACGAACCCGTTCCGTCCAGGGTGGTCTGGCCCGTGACACGACAGACCCTGTCGTCGCCCGCGTTTGCCACGGGCGGACGGTCCTCGGCCACCAGAATCAGAACCCGGTCCGGATCGCCCTCATATTGGCCGTCCCCGACAACCAACTCGAAGACGTACTCGCCGAATTCCACGGGCGAGAAGCTCGGCGTTTGGGTTTCGGCGTTCTCCAGAGCGACCGCAGGCCCGCTGACCTGGGTCCAGCGGAACATCCTGACGCCGCAGGGATCGTAGAAGAAGCTCTCGCCGCCGTCGAGGGTCACGACCTGCGATGGCTCAACGATGTGCTGATCGTAGCCCGCGGCGGAAACAGGTTTGATGTAACCGACGTACTCGTCGGCGCCGATGTCGATGCGGGTCCCGTAGACCCGATCCTGATTGTCGATATCCTTGGCCCCTGCCATCGAGGCATATGTCGGATCGCCCGCATTGATGCACGGGGACCCGAAGATAAGATGATAGTCCTTGCTGAAGGCCGCGCCGCGGAACGTCGGATCGGCGCTGAGGTTGCCGTTCTTGCCCGTCTGATCGTAGGCGCCGTCCTGGCCGGTCTCTCCGGTCTGCTGATTCAGGTACAGATAGTTGCCGGGCGAGTTGTTGGAGAGGTTGTTGCAGGAGATGGTCCCCGACTGCCAGGCGCCCACCATGAGCAGGCCGCCGCCGGAGGTCGCGTTGCAAATGATGTTGTTGACGACCCTCGTGTTGCCCAATTGCGGTTCGAAGATGGCGTACACGTTGCCGGCGTTGCCGTCGCCCGGCTGCTGATCGCAGTTGTTGTTCACGATCGTGTTGTTGATCAGAGAACCGCTGGTCAGCACAAGGCCGCCGCCGAGATACGCTGAATTGTCGTAGATGAGGTTATTGCTGATGACCGCCTGCCCCATGTATACGATGACGCCGCCGGCGACGAATCCGACGTTGTTCCGGATGACGTTGTGGGTGATGATGGCGTTGCTTTCGATGCAGGCGATGCCGCCGCCGTAGGAGAGTTGGCTGTCCGCGTTCGTATTGCCCAGAACGATGGGACAACGGTTGCCGGCGATGATGTTCTTCGTGATCGTCGGCGAGGCTCCGATGCAGTAGACGCCGCCGCCCCAGAAGATGGGGCTGTCGCCTTCGATGCTCGTGTTCAG
>CALMMH010000016.1 GCA_937868145.1 uncultured Phycisphaerales bacterium | reverse complement strand
CAGGCGTCTGGGCGCGTTCCTGCTCTCGGGCGACGACGTGTACAAGCTCTGCGGCGAGCTCAGCGGCGGCCAGCGGAGCCGCTTGATGCTCTGCAAACTCGTGATCACCGCCCCGGACGTGCTGGTCATGGACGAGCCCACGAACCACCTGGACATCGCCAGTCGGGAAATGCTCGAAGAGGCGATGGACCAGTTCACCGGCACCA
This sequence comes from uncultured Phycisphaerales bacterium, assembly GCA_937868145.1. Taxonomy (GTDB): domain Bacteria; phylum Planctomycetota; class Phycisphaerae; order Sedimentisphaerales; family Anaerobacaceae; genus PLanc-01. The sequence continues at coordinate 3,529 of CALMMH010000016.1, read as the reverse complement.
TCATCACCGTCAGTCACGACCGCTACTTCCTCAACCGGGTCGCGGACAAGCTGCTCGTGATCGGCACGGACGAGTTCGGCCAACGGCAGCTCGGCCGGACCGAGTTCATCGTCGGCGAGCCCGCCTACTCCGTCTACGCCGACACGATCCGCCGACGAATCGAGGCAAGAGAGCAGCAGGAGGCCCAGGCCGCAGAGGCAAGAACTCAACAGTCAAAAAACAAGAACCAGAAGACTGAGACCGTCGCGGCCAAGAAGACCCCCGAAGAGCTCAAACGCTTCAACAGGCTCACGGTCGACCAGATCGAGAACATGATCATGCAGGTCGAGCAGGAGATCGACGGCATGAAGCAACAATTCGGCAACGCCGAGGTCTACAAGAGCCCCGACCGCTTGGCTGAGTTGCAGCAGTCCTACGAAGCCAAGCAATCCGAGCTCGACCTGCTCTACCGGGCCTATGAACGAAGAGCAGGTTAGAGTTCCTGGCCCACGTACTTGTGAAGGCGTGCCTGGCGAGAGCCGGAGCGGCTACTTCGGCCGAGCCTTTTCGATCTCAGCCAGCTTCTCCAAGAGAACCGTCTCCGCGTGCAGATCGCCGAAGATGACCCGGTATTCGTTATCGGAGACCTTCCACCGCATCAGGACCTGATCCGTGTCTTTGGGGGTAACAGTCTTGCCATAGTATGCGAGGTCCTTCTTGTCGAACTCAAGTATATCGCAGAACCTGCCGAGCCCGCGGATGGGCATCAGGAAATCCACAAGTCTGTTGCCTATCTCGTCTTCCGTAAGCCCTTTTGTCTCTTCCTTCAATCGCATGGCGGCGGGGGTTTCGCTCTTTTGTACTAGCCGCAGAACTGTGGCACCGCTGCCGGTGAGTTCCTCTGGATACTTGCCGAGCAACTCGACAACCCGCTTTAGACCCTGAATGTTGGTCTCCTCAGTAATGTGGGCGGGATACTTGACCACGGTACCTGTATAGTCGTCGGGTATGACGGGCTTGAATTCGGCCGCCTCAACAGGGACATCCCACTGGAAATCGTGCATCACCACATGCTGGCGTCTGTTAATCTTGCCTCCCGTCGGGTCAAAGTAAGCACTTGTCAAATCGTATCGCACAGGCAGCTGTGTCTTCGCATCTGCCCACATCTTGACATCGACCTCAACTTTTTCTGTTATATTAACTAGCCAATTGGGGTCCGTGGTTTGAAACCCTTCGACCTCAATGCCATCGATGGTTGATCTGCCGAGACTCTCGTGTTTGCATGCCAGGATTCGTTTGATCCACGTGCGCGGCTCTCTCTCCTCCGACTGTTCAGCCCAACGATCGTCAAATTCTGTGCGCGAGTATTTCTTCTCCTTGGGCATGATTATGATCATGGTCTTCTTATCTGGGAAAGTGCAGCCTTCTCTGAACGTGCTCCATCCGCCATTGGGGTCGAGTTGTTCCATTTTAAATTTCCAGCCATATTCGTGTGACATCAAACCGGTGCCGCGTCTTTCTAAACTGTAAGGCTTGTTAGTATCCGCGCCGGTCATCTTAATACTCTGTTGGTACCTGTAGGCCTTGACCTGCTCAACGCGGGCGAGCACGTCCGCCAGGGCGATCCCGGACCCGGTGGTTCTCCAGAAAGATAGACCGATCAAACACGCGATCACCACGACTGCCGCGGCAGCCAGCTTTGTTATGGGACTTCTCATGATTATCCTCCCTAATGCTGCGATGCGAATGGACTTCGGTGTGTTCGTAGACCCATCCGGCGCACCGGCTGTGAATTCTCTTGCGGAGCGTTCTCGCAACTGTTTCAAAAACTCCGGGTCCGGTGCAACTGTTTGTCTGTCTATCGCAGACAGCAACGAAGTGACGTTGTCATCTGCGTCTTTGTTTTTACGCATTCTCATAATGCCACCTCTTGCATCCCGGACGCACGATGAGTCAACCGCGTAAAGACTTCTCGAAAGGCCTTTCTGGCGCGAGCCAATTTCGATCGTACCGCTACGCGTGAGCCCTTCACCTGGTCGGCAATCTGCTCGACCGCGGCGCCGTCTATGTACTTTGCCATCAAGAGGACCTGATATTCTGCCGGCAGCTCTGCCAGGGTGTATCGGACCAGCTCTGCCAATTCCCGGGATTCGAGCACCTCCGGTGGCGGCTTTTCAACGCCCTGGAGCCAATCGTCTTTCTGGCCGTTCAGAGACGTCCACCACGTTTGGGCCTGGACCAATGCCGATCTTTGCTGACCTTTTCGGTAGTGGAGAGCGACCTGGCGTTTGGCTATGGTCCAAAGCCAGACCCACAGGCAGCCGCGCCGAGGATTGAAGGTGCCCGCGGAACGTGCCGCCGCCAGGAACGTCTCCTGCACGACGTCGGCGACAGACGCCGGGTCACCGCCCATCAGCCGGGCGACATTGCGCCAGACCTGGTCTGCGTACAGGTCGTACAGCGTCAACCAGGCATCGCGATTGCCTTGTCGCAGGCCCTCGGCTATTTCCGTCTCGGTCTGCTTGCCCATATCGGTCAGCTTTCAGTCACGTTTTTCAACCATCGATGGCTCAGCTTTCACCCTATAGTTTGCGCCACGCACGGAAAATGCGTCGAGGAAAATCCCGATTGGGGGCGGCGGCGCATAAAAAAAGCCGGGCAAAAGGGCCCGGCCTTGTTCACAGATTGACAAGATACTGACCCTATTTAGGCAACGCCGCTTCGAGTTCCGCCAGTTTCTCCGGGGAGACCGTCTCGGCGTGCAGGTCGCCGAAGATAACGCGGTATTCGCTATCGGAGACCTTCCACCTCATCAGGACCTTATCCGTGTCTTTCGGGGTAACGGTCTTTCCGTAGTATGCGGGGTCCTTCTTGTCCGACTGGAGCCTATAGTAGAACATGGCGAGCCCCCGTATAGGCATCAGGAAATCCACAAGTTTGTTGTTTATCTGTTCGTCCGTAAGCCCTTTTGTCTCCTACTTTAATCGCATGGCTGCGGGGGTTTCACTCTTTTCTGCTAACCGTAGAACTGTTTCATCGACATCGTTGATCTTCTCTGGATACTTGCCGAGCAACTCGACCAGTACCTTTAGACCCTGAATGTTGGTCTCCTCAGTAATGTGGGCGGGATACTTGACCACCAAACTTGCATAGTCATCTGGTATGACGGGCTTAAATTCGGCCGCATCAACGAGGATATCCCACTGGAAATCGTGCATCACACCGTGCTCGCTCTCCTTCTTGTTTCTCATCTGGTCAAAGAAAACTAATGTGAAATCGTATCGCACAGGCAACCGTGTCTTCACATCTACCCACATCTTGATATCGACCTGTGGATTCTTACCTCCCCACTGGTTGGGATCTGTGGTCCGGAACCCTTCGACCTCAATGCCGTCAATGGTTGCTCTGCCCATGCTCTCGTACTTGTGTTCGAGGATTTGTTTGAGAAACGTGCGCGGATCGTTCTTCTGCCACATAAGTTCAGCGAAAACATCGTCTTCTTCTATGCGCCAGTACTTCTTCTGCTTGGGGATGATACGAATCTTGGTTT
>CALMMH010000015.1 GCA_937868145.1 uncultured Phycisphaerales bacterium | reverse complement strand
GCGGTGTCCGCCCAGGCGGGAGAGTCGGCGACAAATGGCTTGGCGCCGCAATCCTTCAGTAGGCGGGCCACTTCGAGGATCACCGCCGGATGGGTCTGCGCGGCACTGTGATGGTGCGATTTCGGCGCGATGAAGTTCGGCTTGATCAGCACCGAGTCGCCCCGTTTGATGAATGTCTCGATGCTGCCGAGCAGATCGACCTGTCGGCGCACGGCCTGAGCGACCCGGAGGGGCTCGTAGTTCTGGCAGTGGATCAAAGCAACTCTCGCGGACGGCATAGTTCCTCAGTCGTTGATCGCCATACAAATCAGGATGTAGATGCGTACGGCGGGCTTGACCTCCGGGGGGGCGCGTTTGGCCGGATTGAAGAACAGCGCCCCTTCGGGCTTGTTAAAGAACAGGCCGCCGAGCGTTTGCCGCTCGCCTGTGTACTTATCGGGTCCGAGGACGACCAGGTCGCCGGGCGACATCTCGACCGCGAACGCCGCTGGAACGAAGTAGAATTCCTTCCGGCGGACTTTCTCCTGGAGCGGCGTGATGGCGCTGGTCATCGGGATCATGCAGGTCGGATAACCGATGATCTTGTTGACGCCGCGGGCCCAGGGAATGGGCTCGGCTCGCAGACGCAGCGTCAGGACTCCCGGCTCGACGCGGGCGGTTTGCTTCGTCAGGTTGTTGCCCACGTAGGTAATCTCGCGGGCGACGGGCAGGTCGGCCACCGCCAGGTCGCTCTTGTCGTTGGCCGGCAGGACTATCGAGACCGTTTCGGCCTTTTGGACGCCCGCCTCGGCGAGCAACGACTGGATTTTCGGCCAGGCGTCGGTTCGCCCGTACCGCAGGCGGAAGGAATTCTCCGTGAAGGCGTTATAGCTGGTGAGCTTGACCGGGTTCGACGAGAGGATGGACCAGAGATCGTCGAGCTTCTCGACGTTGTCGGCCGGTAGATCCATGATCTGGACGTCCATCACGATGGTCGAGAAGAGTTGCGGCGCAGCGAGTTTATCGCGTGGGGCAAGATCTCCGATCTTCACCTGCTCCCAGATCTGCTGCTCCTTGGGCTTGGTTTTGCATCCTGCCAACCCAAGAAACAGCCCAAGGCTCACGAATACGACGCACAGGGTTCGAGCCATGTCTCAAGAGTAGCATAGCCGCAGCCTGCTGTCAACGCGTTGTGGAGTCGCCAACTCCCGCGGATCAGCCGGGCGGGACGGTAGGGAGAATGACGGTGAACGTGCTGCCTTGGCCGGGCTTGCTCTCGACGGTGATCCTGCCCTGGTGGGCGTCGACGATAAACTTGGCGATGCTCAGGCCCAGGCCGCAACCCTCGGTCCGGCGGGACAGGCTGCGATCCACCTGGTAGAACCGCCGGAAGATCTTCTTGATGGCTCGCCGTGGAATGCCGAGGCCGTTATCGCTGACGCGGAAACACACCTTGCCGTCGGCGCTCGTGACGCTCAGCTTGATCCGCTTCTCGTCGTTGGAGCACTTGTAGGCATTGTCCAGGAGATTGACCAGGCCCGTGACCGTGGCGTCGTGGTCGGCCCTGCTGTCGGGCAGTTGCTCCGGGATGTCGG
>CALMMH010000014.1 GCA_937868145.1 uncultured Phycisphaerales bacterium | reverse complement strand
GGCTGGTCGAAATCGAATCGATGTTCACCAAGTACCGCCGGGGCTCGCCAAAGCGAATCTGTTCGGCCGGCATCAATCCCTGCCCTTTGTCCTGCTCACCCATATGTCAATTGTCCTGCCAATCGGCGGTCGGAAGACTTCGTGCCGCCCGAAAAAGAAATGATGGAGCAAAGCCCACCTTGCGACCACCTCGGCCCGTACAAGGGGCTCGCCAGAGCGTTTCGCCGCAAAGCCTGCCATCATACCCCAATCGAGGGCAAATGAAAACACCAAACGATTTCTGGTAGGGGACCGGGGCCTTACTGCTTGGGCGAATCTAGGGCCGTTTTCGCTGCAGGGTCAGATCGTTTGGAAAGAGCCGCTCGTCGCCGGCGAATTTTGCCACGAATTCCTGCAATTCCTTGGTGGAAGCCGTCAGGACAGGGCGGTCGTCTATTATCTCGTGCCTCACCGCGGTCGGCTCGGCCTGAATCATCTCCTTGAATCGGTCGTCATCGGTCACGTGAATCGTGAGCTGCTCGCCGAGAGAGTCCACCCGGATGAAGGTGTGGACCGGCAGGAAGAAGAAGGCATTGTAGGCGAATTGCATTTTTTCCGCATCCTGACCGCCTTCGGGGAATCGGTCGGCAAAGACGTCGAGGAACAGCCGGTCGCCCAATTTGACCAGACAGGCCGCGAACGAGCCTTTGTGGTTCTCTTCGTCCGTGATGGCCAGGCGATAGAACTTCGTGATCTCATCCCTCCACGGCTCGAGTAGGCCCACCGCCGCGGTCTCGTCCAGCCGCGAGAATTCCCAGGTGACCTCCGGATCGTTCACGTCCTTCACCCACGTCCCCACGAGCTTCTCGTCGAAAACGAGGTTCTCTTTCGTGAACAACGGGTGCAACGAAACGACGGGCACGCAGCCGGCCAGCAGAATCGCCAGGAAGTAGAACGCGAGGGTCTTGCTTTTCATGGTTTCTCCTTTCACTCCAGGACGGAACGCACCACAACTCTTGCCGGTATCATACCACCACGCCGCCGAACGGCAAGATGGGCAATACCCATATGAGGATTGTCTGCAGTACCGAGCTTGCGGGAGACGGCCCAAAGGGGTACAGTGTGCCGCTTGTCAAAAGCAGAAATCGTTGTTTTTCGCAGAAGCAGGATTGAGCATGTTCGAGTTGACTTCGGCAGGGTGGATTCTTGTCGGTGTGTCCGCCGTGCTGGTGGGATTGAGCAAAACGGGCATTCCAGGGCTGGGCATTCTCATGGCGCCGTTGATGGCGATGGCGTTCCCGGAACATGTCCGCCAGTCCACGGGCATCCTGCTGGGCATGCTGATCCTCGGCGATCTGTTCGCGACGGGCTATTATCGTCAGAATGCCGAGTGGAAGCACGTGCTGCGTCCGCTGCCGCCGGCGATGGTCGGCATCGTGGCCGGTTGGCTGGCGATGGACTATGTTTCGGACGCCCAGCTTCAGCCGATCATGGGCGTGATCGTGCTGGGCATGCTGGCGGTCAATTACTGGCGGACCCGCATGCGGGGCGAGGACGCCCCGATTCCCGGGCAGTGGTGGTTCGCGGCTCTGATGGGCTTCACCGCGGGTTTCACGACGATGATGGCCAACGCCGCCGGGCCGGTCATGATCATCTACCTGCTGGCCATGCGGCTGCCCAAAGTCGCTTTCATCGGCACCAGCGCGTGGTTTTTCTTCGTGGTCAACTGGCTCAAGGTCCCGTTCAGCATCCATCTGAACCTGATCACGATCGAGTCGGTCAAGCTCGACCTGATGATGCTGCCGCTGATCGTGTTGGGCGCGGTGGCCGGCATCCTGTTCCTGCGTCGCATCCCGCAGAAGGTCTTCAACAGCGTGGTCCAGATCCTCGCGGCGGCGGCGGCCGTCAAGTTGTTGTTTTAGGATCGCACCGGCGGATGGTTTTTCTTGTTCATACCGAGCAGGTGGTCCATAATCTACGTATCGAAGAGAGGGGATTGACGAGCTGAACTTGCGGAGGCTCTGTCTGTTGGGTCATGAATGCCGTGTGGACACACAAGAACGATCCTGATCTTGAACCGGCCCGCCGGCGGATGATCGAGCACGACCTCAGGGGCCGAGACATCACGGACCCGGAAGTGCTGCGGGTCATGGCGGAGATCCCTCGCGAGGAGTTTGTGTCGTCGGAGCAGAGAGAGAGAGCCTATTTCGACCACCCGCTGCCAATCGGAGCGGGCCAGACGATTTCACAGCCGTACATCGTTGCGTCCATGACGCAACTGTTGCGACTGACCTCCGATTGTGAGGTCCTGGAGGTGGGGACCGGGAGCGGATATCAAACGGCGATTCTGGCCCGTCTGGCCAAGCGGGTCTACACGACGGAGCGGTTCCCCGATCTGTCGGTCGCCGCCCGGGCGGTCCTGAGGAAACTGGGCGTCGACAACGTCGAGTACGATCTCGGCGACGGCAGTCTCGGCTGGCCCGCAAGACGGACCTTCGATCGAATCATCATCACGGCCGCCGTGCCGGACTTTCCGCCGCCGTTGGTGACGCAACTCGCGGAAGCCGGCGTGATGGTGGCGCCGGTTGGGCAGGGCGATTTCCAGCAACTCACCGTGGCCGAGAAGTACCATGGCAAACTGATCGAGAGACAGGTGAGCAGTTGCCGTTTCGTGAAACTCATCGGCGAGCACGGGTTTCGAGAGTGAGATGACCACGGAGATGTAGGGTGGGTTCTCAACCCACGCGTTCGAGGCTGTTGTCGATATGCAGGATGTGGTTCAAAACCAGGCTCAGGGCAACGAGAGTGTAACGCTCTCGACGTCGGTGCAATACCTCAAGGGAGTGGGTCCGGCACGGGCCGTGGTGTTTGAGAATCTCGGCGTCCGCACGGTGGCCGATCTCCTGGAATACTTTCCGCGGGATTGGGTCTTTGCGCCGGAGGCGATCAAAATTGGCCGGATGAAACCGGACGAAGAGGCGACGATCATCGGGCTGGTCGAGTCGATCGATTTCCGGGCGTACCGCCGGCCGGCGGTCTTCGAGGCGATCGTCAGCGACGACACCGGGACCTGCCGGATCGTCTGGTTCAACGGCGGGTATCTGCGCAATCAGATCCAGCTGGGCCAGTTCATCCTGGCTTCGGGCAAAGCGGCCGTCTACAAGCACCAGCTCCAGATGACCAATCCGAAGTTCATGGTGCTGGATGAAGCGCAGACGGAGCCCCAAAAACAATTCAGCGGCGGCGTCTACCCCGCCAGCGGCAAACTCAGCAGCCGGCAGATCAAACAGATCATTCTGCCTGTGCTGGACCATTTGGATACCCTTGCCGGGGAGTTCTACGAAGAGAGCGTCCTGAAAGAGAACGGCCTGATCGGTCGAAAGGACGCGCTGGCCTGGATTCACATGCCGCCGGACGAGACCAGGCTCAACCAGGCCAAACGTCGGCTCAAGTACGATGAATTATTTCTCATGCAGCTCGGCCTGGCGCTGCGGCGATATCGGTCGCAACACGCCGCCAAGGCCACGCCGTGCGTGATGAGCGACGAGATCGACAGCCGGATCCGCAGGCGATTCCCGTTCCTGTTCACGGACGACCAGAACGCCTGCATCGCCGAGATTGCCGAGGACATGGGCCGCACGACCCCGATGAACCGCCTGCTCCAGGGCGACGTCGGTTCGGGCAAGACCGTGGTCGCGCTGTATGCGGCGTTGCTGGCCATCGCCAATAAGACGCAGGCCGCCATCATGGCCCCGACGGAAATCCTCTCCTCGCAGCACTTCCTGAGCATGGAGCGGTATCTCAAGGACAGCCAGGTCCGCAGGGTGCTCATCACCGGCGGCATGACCGGCAAGAAACGCGACGAGATCCTCGCGCAAATCCGCCTGGGCGAGATCGACATCGTCGTCGGCACCGTCGCGCTGCTGCAAAAGGACATCGAGTTTCGCAACCTGGGACTGGTCGTGATCGACGAACAGCACAAGTTCGGCGTCCACCAGCGGGCCGAGATGCGCAAGGACAGCGCCCCGCACAGCCTCGTGATGACCGCCACGCCGATTCCCCGCACGCTGGCGATGACCGCGTTCGGCGACCTGGACGTCTCGGTGATCAAGCAGCTCCCGCCGGGAAGAGGGGCCGTCGTCACCCGCTGGGTGGACCGCAAGGACCGGCGAAAGGCCTACGATTTCATCCGCGATCGCCTGCGGGCCAAGAAACAGGCGTATTTCGTCTGTCCTCGCATCACGGCGGTCGAGGAGGGGTCCCAGGAGACCGGTAAAGACATCAAGGCCGCGACCGACACGTGGAAAGAGCTGTCCGAGAAAGTGTTTCCAGAGTTCCAGGTCGCCCTGTTGCACGGCCAGATGCCTTCGGCCGAGAAGCAGCGGATCATGGCGGGCTTTCGCAAGGGCCAGATCAACGTGCTGGTCTCCACGGTCGTGATCGAGGTCGGCGTCGACGTGCCCAACGCGACGATCATGGTGATCGAGGCAGCCGACCGGTTCGGATTGGCGCAACTGCATCAGCTTCGCGGCCGAATCGGGCGGGGCGAGTCGAAGTCCTACTGCCTGCTGTTTGCCGAGACGGACAACGAAGTGGCCAAGAGCCGGCTCGACGTGATGACCAAGACCCACGACGGTTTCGAAATCGCCGAGCAGGACCTGCGGATTCGCGGGCCGGGCGAGATGTTCAGCGCCCGCCAGCACGGCCTGCCCGATCTGAAGATCGCCAACATCATCGACGACTACGATCTGCTCGTGATCGCCCGGCGGCACGCGTTCCAGGTTGTCGTATCGGATCCGACGCTGGCCCAGCCCGAACACCGCGGCATCCGCCGGGCGTTGATCGCCCGGTTCGGCAACTCCCTCGGTCTGGTCGATATCGCATGACTTCGATTTTGCTGGAAGTTGGCGGGGAGAAGGTGTAAAAAGGGCCGCTGCCTCGCTGGCAGAGCAAAAGCCCTATGCGAATAACGTACAAACACAACACGCTGGAAAAAGTGCTGGCAGGTGTCCGGGGCGTCATGTCGTTGATCGCCGTGGCGTCCTTTGCCTTGCTGTTCGGCTTCTATGAATCTCCGGTCCCGGAATCCATCGTGTTTGCCGTCCAGACGGTGGTGTTCTTCGTGTTCCTGGGCACCAGCGTCATCCGCCTGTTCAACGCCGAATTCAAACGCGAGTATCTGTATGTCAACTGGTACGACCTGCCGGCGTTGGTGGTTTTGGGGGTGGCGGTGGTCGGCGCCAAACAATGGTTTGGCGACGTCGAACCGTATCGCGTCCGACATCTGGCCGTCGCGGTCTACCTCATGTTCGAGGTCACGATCAAGTTTTT
>CALMMH010000013.1 GCA_937868145.1 uncultured Phycisphaerales bacterium | reverse complement strand
TCTGGTTCGCCACCGGCAAGGAGGACTTTCTGATCGAGACCTCCCGGGCGACGGTCGCCATGCTCAAGAAGCACGGCTTCAACGTGGTCTTCGAGGAAACCGCCGGAGCGCACACGTGGATCAACTGGCGCAACTACCTGAACGAGTTTGCGCCGAAACTGTTCCCATGACGAATTGACGTCTGTTCGTAGGGTGGGTCCTTGACCCACGCGAACCCTGTCGAGAGAGACTTGGACGCGTGGGTTGAGAACCCACCCTATATGTTCATCCGCCACGCAGGACTCACGCCTTTGTCTTCTTCAGGATGAACGCAACGACCAGGATCACCGCGGCCCCGCCGCGCAAAAAGAAACGCATACACAGATCCATGCCTTGGCATGCGTCTGTGTATGCGTTTTGCGATCCAAAACCTTGCTTACAGGCCTTTGGCCATCATGTAATAGACTTCGTTGGCGCGGAGTTCCTTCTTCAATTCGCGGATCGTGGTTGCGCTGTCGATCAGGACGCACTCGATTCCCGCCATCTCGGCGAAATCTTCCATGTGCTGGCTGGTCAAAGCCATGCTGAAACCGGTGTGGTGAGCCCCGCCGGAGAGAATCCAGGCAGCCGCGCCGATCTTCAGATTCGGCTTGGGCACCCATATGACGCGAGCGACCGGCAACTTCGGCAGCGGAGCGTCCGGCGGCACGACGTCGACCTCGTTGACGATCATGCGGAAGCGGTTGCCCATGTCGATAACCGTGGCGTTCAGGCCGGGGCCGTTGGGCACGTTGAAGACGAGCCGGCAGGGGTCGGCCTTGCCGCCGATGCCGAGGGGGTGAACCTCCAGGGACGGCGTCACATCGGAAATCGAGGGGCAAACCTCGAGCATGTGCGCCCCGAGGACCTTCGGACCGGCCGGGTCAAGGTGGTACGTGTAATCCTCCATGAAGCTGGTCCCGCCCGGCAATCCGGCGGCCATGACCTTCATCGACCGGACCAGGGCCGCGGTCTTCCAGTCGCCCTCGGCGCCGAAGCCGTAGCCATCGGCCATCAATCGCTGGACGGCCAGGCCCGGCAGTTGCTTGAGGCCGTGCAGATCTTCGAATGTCGTCGTGAAGGCCTTGAAATTGCCTTCCTCGAGGAACGTCCTCATGCCGATCTCGATGCGGGCGGCCTCGCGAAGGGCTTCGCGACGCTTGCCGTCCTGGCCGGCCTTGGCGATCTGATAGGTCGATTCGTACTCGGACACGAGAGCGTTCACGTCTTTATCGCTCGTCGCGTTGACGCGGGCCACCAGGTCGCCGACGCCGAAGCCGTCGACGGAATAGCCCATTCGGATCTGGGCTTCGACCTTGTCGCCTTCGGTCACGGCCACCTGTCGCATGTTGTCGCCGAAGCGGGCGACGCGAGCGCCCTGGGCGTCGTACCATGCAGCCGCGGCCCGGGACCAAACTCCCAGTTCCGCCTGGACCTGCTCATCCTGCCAGTGGCCGACGATGACCTTGCGGTTGCGACGCATGCGGGTGCAGATGAACCCGAACTCGCGGTCGCCATGGGCGCTCTGGTTGAGGTTCATGAAGTCCATGTCGATGTCGGCCCACGGGATGTCGCGATTGAACTGCGTGTGCAGGTGCACGAACGGCTTGCTCAATGCGCTCAGGCCGGCGATCCACATCTTGGCCGGCGAGAAGGTGTGCATCCAGGCGATCAGGCCGATGCAGTTGGGGGCGGTGTTGGCCTTCATGCAGATGTCGTAAATTGCCTGCGGCGTCGTCACCACCGGCTTGAAGACGATCTTGACGGGGACCTGCTTGGAGCGGGACAGACCCTGGGCGATCTGCCGGGAATCCTCATCGACCTGTTTGAGGGTCTCGGGACCATAGAGGTGCTGACTTCCAGTCACGAACCATATTTCCAGTTTTTTCAGGTCAACCTTCACGGTACACCCCTTCCAAATGTCTGCGTTCAGCGCGTCGTCCTGGCCCATCGGCTCAACCCGGGATGGCCCGCGGTCGAATGGAATCCGCTGCCAAGAGCTTGCGGTTTCCTCAAAGATATGTTCCGATTTCGGCGAACACCTGCCTGCGGTGCAAGCCGCGATGATGGCATAATATCGCTCGAAAGCCTCGTGAGTCAACGGTACAGGGAGCAAACATCATGCGAAATCCCTTCTTCTTGCACGGACGTCTGCAAAATGGTGAATTGGCTTTACGGTTTGCGAACACATCAAGACCGGTCGAGAGTACAAGCGCCACATCCCACTCCGCCCGGCCGACCCTGCCTCCTGGAAAGGCGTCAACCTCTGGCAGATCCAACTACGGCGATAGCTCTCCGTTGTCTCGAATCGGTGAGCTAGTTCGGGTTTGAATGTTCTTCAAAACACCGGGCGCCGCGGCTGGTGTTTGCAGCCGCGGCGTCCGGGATCAAATCATCAATAATCCATCATCCTTCATCGATCAGGTGCTGGCCTTGTACTTGGCCCAGTAGTCGGGGAAGAACTCCTTTGCCTTGGCGGCCAGTTCCTGGTCGCTGATGGGAGTCAGGCGGCCGTCCACGTCGTACTGGTCGATAACCCAGCGGGCGAGCCGGTGCACCTTGATCTTGTTGATGCGGTCGTCGCCCTTGAGGCCGAAGAACTCGTTGATCCAGTGGACGACGCCGTCGGCGCCGCTCTTGTCGGTGATGGCCACGCGGGGCGGCCGACCGAGCAGCTTTTCGGTGTTGAAGATGTTGTAGATGCGTTCGTCCTGGCGAAGTCCGCCGGCGTGGATGCCGGCCCGGGTGACGTTGAACGAATGGCCGGCGAACGGATAATTGTCCGGAATGGGCAGGCCGATCGACCGCATGTAGTCGGCCAGCTCCGTGATGGCCAGCGTGTCGATTCCGCACTGGTCGCCTTTGAGAGCGATGTACTCGAAAATGGCTCCTTCCAACGGCGGATTGCCCGTCCGCTCGCCGAAGCCGAACAGGGTCGAATTCAACGCGTCGCAGCCGTAGAGCCAGGCGGTGGCGCCGTTGATGTGCACCTTGTGGAAGTCGTTGTGCCCATGCCATTCGAGCCGGCTGCTGGGGACCCCGCAATCGTGGTTGAGCTTGTAGATCAGCTTGGGAATGCTACGGGGCAACTCGGCCCCGGGGTAGCTGACGCCGAAGCCCATCGTGTCGCACAGCCGGATCTTGACGGACAACTCCTCCGGCACGCTTTCGCTCATCTCCATCAGCCGGTCCGCGAAAGGCAGAACGAACCGATCGATGTCCGACCGGGTGACGTCCTCCAAGTGGCATCGCGGCCGAATGCCCGCGTCGAATGAAGCCTGGACCACCTCGCAGTACGAGTCCATGCATTCTTTGTGGCTTCGGAACTTGAGCTTGTGGAAAATGTGATAATCGGAACAACTGGTGAGCAGGCCGGTTTCTTTGAGCCCGGCTTCCTTGACCAGTCGGAAGTCCCCTTTGACGGCCCGGATCCAGCCGGTGCACTCGGGGTACTTGTGCCCGAGCTCGCGGCAGCGGTCCAGGGTCAGCCGGTCGTTCTTGGTGTAGAGGAAGAACTCGGTCTGGCGGATCACGCCGTTGGGCCCGCCCAGACGCGAGAGCAGGTCGTAGATTTTCACCATCTGGTCGATGGAATACGGCGGCAGCGACTGCTGGCCGTCGCGAAACGTCGTGTCGGTGATGACGATGTCCCGGTCCTTGACCGAGGCGAAATCGAACTGCACCGGCTGGCCGTCGATGTACTCGACGACCGGCCCCTCGAATCGGATTCGTGGCGGCAGATCGTGGGGAAAGATGTCTTCGAGCAGGTTCGGCCTGAGCACCTCGGGGAGGTTGTGATGTCTTCTGGTCTTCGCCATAGAAACCCCTCTCATTTGCGATTTACTATTTGCTATTGGGCTGACGTACGGCCAGAGCCCTCAAAATCGTAAATCGTAAATGGTAAATAGTAGATTTCATTCCACGTCAACGCCTTGTTCCTTGCACACGGTGGTGATGAAGTCAATGGCCCCGCCGACGGTCGACACCGAGAGGGCCGCATCTTCGTTCATCTCGATTCCGAACTCTTCTTCGAACATCGCCACCAGCTCGATGGATTGCACGCTTTCGGCGCCCAGGTCCTCCGTGAAGCTGTGTTCGGGTTGGATCTCGTCCGGGGTGAGGTCCAGGACTCTCGCGGTAACCATCTTCACACGTTCTTCCACTGTCGCCATTGATCTACCTCCCGTTTCATGTGTTCCAGATCGTGCGAAAGAGAGAGGACCTATAGGACCTCTGGGACGAATAGGACCTGTCTGTTTCGCATTCAACGCACGTTATTTCATCATGGCCTTGCGGCCCTTCTTCACGGCCTCGTCGCGGGTGTCCGCGGTCATCTCGAAAATCGCGTCCCACATCGCACGGTCCGCTTCGGTCCATTGGCACTTGCGGCGGCTCATAGCCTTTGCCGCGGTCTCATACAGGCTCTTTCTGCCGAAGCCTTTCGTGACGACCCCCTCGATGAACCAGGCGAACGACGGAATGAACTTCGGCAGCGGCTTGCCTGTGGCCATGAGAATGCCCATCGCTCCGACGTAGGAGCCGGTGTTGAAGAACACGCTGACCGAGGTCTTGGTGTGGTCGCCGATCAGGCAGCCCACCTTCGTCGAGCCCGTGTCGATGCAGTGCTTGCCGTCGAGCATGACCGAGACGTTCGAGTAATCGTTTTTGAGGTCGCTGTTGGTGGTCAGGGCGCCGAGATTGACCCACTCGCCGACGTAAGCGTGCCCGAGGAAGCCGTCGTGGTACTTGTTCGAGTAGCCCTGGATGATGGACTCCTCGACCTCGCCTCCCAGTCGGCACCACGGACCGATCGAGTTGCCCTCGCGGCACTTGGTCCCCAGGAGGATCGATTTCTTGCCG
>CALMMH010000012.1 GCA_937868145.1 uncultured Phycisphaerales bacterium | reverse complement strand
TAATATCCCGTCCCTAATAGGCGAATTTACATGATAAGCGCAACACGGATATAGAAGAGACATCGCGAGTCAGATCCGGTAGCTTGGAGTTGTTCAAAGACTTCAGACTACGGAGTGCTCGCGATGTCGTACTGTCATCTTACCATGGAGGAACGAAATGTCATCTACCGAATGCGCTGGCAGGGCTATTCCAACGCCGAAATCGCCCGCTGCCTGGGCTGCCATCGAGCCACCATCGGCCGCGAACTCAAACGCAACGCCCGTGTCGAGGGCGGCTACGATTCAGGCCACGCCCAGACCCTGGCCAACAGCCGCCGACGCGCCCATCTGTCTTGGCCCAAGACCGGCCACAGTCGCCTGATGGCCTATGTCGGCGAACGCCTGGCGGACCACTGGTCGCCCGAACAGATCGCCGGACGCGTGTCGGCCTGTCCCCCGCCGGACTTGGAGGGCCTTTCGATCAGCCATACGACGATCTATCGGTGGATCTGGGGGGATCGCCGGCGAACGCGGCAATTCCGTCCCTTCCTGCGAATTGCTCGAAAACCCCGTCGCAGGCCCTACGGCAAGCCCTCCCGCCGGGGCCAGATCCTCGGCAAACGGTCCATCGACGAACGGCCGCAAGAGGCCAACGAACGGACCCGCCTGGGCGACTGGGAAGGCGATACCGTCGTCGGCAAAGGCCGCACGGGATACCTCGTCACCTGCGTGGATCGGGCCAGCCGCTACCTCATCGCCCGGAAAGTCCACGCCTGTGCTGCCGAGCCGGTCGCGGAACAATTGAAGCGGACGATCCGTCGATTGCCCGCCGAGAAACGACGCAGCCTGACGCTGGACAACGGCCGCGAGTTTGCCCGTCCCATCGAACTGGAACGCAAACTCCATCTGCCGATCTACTTCGCCCATCCCTACCATTCCTGGGAGCGGGGAACCAACGAAAACACCAACGGCCTGCTGCGCCAGTACCTGCCCAAGAGCACCGATCTGACGCAAGTCAGCCCCGAGCAACTGCGAGCCATCGTCCACGCCCTGAATCACCGGCCTCGCAAGGGTCTCGCCTTTCAGAGTCCCTTCGAAGTCTTCCACACCCAACCGCCCGGATAACTCTTGCGGCTGACTCCCCTTGCGGATACACTCGATCTGCCGTGGTGGAGGATAGGGCTCTGCTGGGAAGCAACTCGAGCGCCGTCACGGCCCGGGGGCAGGGGCGACATTGTATAGATGTCGCGTCGCCTGACCCTCTCTCCTGCTTCTGGCTCAAGGCGATAAATCCCATGGGTCTGGGGACAGCGGCCCCAGTCTCTCGAATATCACTGTGCTATCGGATCGCTTGCGATCCCCGCGAATGGCTGTGTTGCGCTTCGCATGTTAATGCGCCGTACTTCTTCATCGTTGTGAGTGTCCGTTCTGTGGGGCTACTTCTCGTACTTCTTGCGTGTGGTTTCGTCGAGCAGGCGGATTTGCTGGAGGACGAGGCCGTAGTGGCTGCCGGGGGGCTTTTCCTGCATGACTTCGCCTCGCCAGTCTTTCGCGAAGTTGCCGGAATAGCACAGCCACGCGGTGCGGCCGTCATCGCTGATGAACTTCGTCGGGATGTTCAGGAAGTAGCCCTGCTCGCCGAAGTCTTTCATGTAGGTCACGAGCCGCCAGGGGCCGGTGATTGCGTCGGCCTCCAGGATGTAGGAGTTCATCTTGGCGCAGGTGGGCCAGCCGTCCGTGACGCACATGAGGTACCGCTTGAGCGGGGCGTTGTACGTGACTGTGACGCAGCCGCAATTGTTGTTCCAGTCGATCAGCGGCTGGATCTTCGCGAAATCGCTCGTCCAGACGGGTTTGCCCGCGTCGTCGTGGCCGGCGAAGAATTCGTACTTGCTCGCGTCGTTCATGTTCGCGATGCTCGGCGTGACGCGGAGCAGGTAGATCTGGTCGCCACTGATCCAACTGAGGTTGCCGAAGCGGGGCTTCGGGTCGGGCTCGGGGGCGCCGTGGGCGACGAGGTACGCCTTGCCGTCGGGGGAGTGCTCCATGTTCTTGCCGAAGTCGACGAAGTGCGGCGAGCCGATCTTCACCGGGTAGCCCCATATGCCGGTCTCGTTGAAGAGGGGTTTTTCCGGCGTGTGCGTCGTGTCGGTCCAGGTCTTGCCGAAGTCGGTCGAAGTGCGGAAGCCCACACAGGGGCCCAGCCACGGCCAGTTGAAGGCTTGGTCGCCATAGCGAACCATGCCTTCGGGGGCGAGGCAATAGGTGCTGTAGTACCAGACGCCGTTGTAGACGAGACTGCCACAGGGGTAGCGGCCGCGGTAGGGGGAGGCGTCGCCCTTGGTCAGGCCCAGGCTGACGATCTTGAGGTTCAGCGGGTCGTCGCCAATCAGCACGGCTTGTCCGGTCGTAGCCTCCGGCCCGACGCCGCTGTTGGAGTTTTCGCGAGTCCCGTCCGCGCGGGGCGTCGAGCCATCGGTCCAGGGCGAGTACAGGTTCCCGTCGGACGCCCAACTCGGATACCATGTGTCGGCGACGTGGTAGTCGCTGTGGACGCCGGTGAAGGCGACGCCGACGATGTCCTTCGACTGTTTTCATCAAGAAAACGGGGTTAATTTTTGTTAACCGTCTATCTTTTCGGCGTCGTATTTCTTTACATCCGCCATCCCTTTTTGCACTTTGACAAACGGCAGGACAATGAGACCGGCGATGAAGTAGAAGATGAGGGCGAGGATGCCATAACGCAGGCTGCCGAACCACTGGTTGACAAGACCGAAGATCAAAGGTCCAGTCCAGGAGGTGCCGCGCTCACTGACCTCATAGAAGGAGTAGAACTCGGCTTCCTTGCCGGTGGGGATCAACTGTGCAAAGAGACTGCGGCTGATGGCTTGTGACCCGCCCATGACGAGAGCAATACAGGCACCCAGGATGAAGAACTGAGTCACGCGCGTGTCGCCGTACAGACCGCCGTAGGCAAAAATGACCACGCCAAGCCAGATGACCAGACTGACAATGATAGACTGCTTGGCGCCGATCCGCTTGGCGAGCCGGCCCCACAAAAGGGCACCAAAGAAGGCCATGAACTGGATCATGAGGATGACAACGGTGAGGGTGGTCTGCCCGACTTCCAGACCACCTTGGATCAGGGGCGCTGCGGCGAATGTGGCTGAAACCGCGATCACGGTCTGGATGCCGTCGTTATAAAGGAAGTAGGCGAGGAGGAACTTTAAAGTTTCCGGGAAGTGCTTAACCTCGCGGAAGGTTTGTCCAAGCTGCTTGAAGCCAATGCTGACGTAGGTCTCGTTTTTAGGAAGGACGTGGATGGCATGACGAGGTTTGAGTCGAGCCCAGGTAAGGAATGAGAATCCCAGCCACCAGAACCCTGCGGATGCAAGGTTGATGCGGACCGCCAGCTCACTCGGGATGCCCAGGTTCTCACTGAACATGTAAAGCGCAAGGTTCAGGACGAGCAGGAGACCACCACCGAGGTAGCCCATCGCCCAGCCATACGAGGAAACACGATCGCGTTGGTCTTCACTGGCAATATCGGGCAGGTAGGAATTGTAGAACACCAAGGCTGCGCCAAAAGTGAGATTGGCAACGATGAAGAGGACACCACCCAACCACCAAAGATTGCCAGTAACCAGGAAGAGCAAAATCGTACAGATGGCACCGATCGTTGCAAAAAACTGCATCATCTGTTTGCGGCGGTGCGAATAATCTGCTATGGCACCCAGGATGGGGAGGAAGAGGACCTGCATGCCGACAGAAAACGAAATGCAGTAAGGGAGGAAGGAATCCGGAGCAACCGGGATCCCCAGGAACGGGATCGTGCTGGTGCCCGCGGCCTCGGCAGCGGAACGTGCCAGGGAGGCAACATAGGGAGCCAGGAAGACCGTTCCCACTGTTGTGCTAAAGGCCGAGTTAGCCCAGTCATACATTGCCCAGCCGAAAATCTCCTTGCGATCGTTCACTTTAGTGTCGGCTATTGCCATGAAAATACCTCCGTGCCTGATTGATATGGAGAATCCATTTTCAAAAAAACTGGATAAGGACAGGAATTCTGAACCCTTACGGGTAGGAGTACATGATACAATAAAAAGTGGTATAGTGGGTAGGCGGATTTCAAAATTGGTGTTTTACGGTCAATCTCCGGGTGCGACGGAACGAAAAATGGCGGGTAAAATCACTTGACCAAACAATCTCCTTCCTATATAATAGTCAGTCGCTGTCCTGAGGGAGTCCTTAGGACAGGTTAATCATTTTAAGCCGTCGGTCCAAGGTCAGGAGAAACTAATGCCATCAACCTTGCTGCAGAAAAACTACGCGCGCATTCCAGTAAATTTTGGTCTTCCCAATTTAATAGAAGTACAACTCGATTCATTTCAACGACTGAAGCGTGAGGGTTTGGGGGATCTCTTCCACGAAATTTCACCCATCGAATCCTACAACAAGGGGATGAAACTTTATTTCCCCAGCCGGAGCCCGGAGGCGAAACAATGGGGGTTGAAATACTGGTTCGAGGACCCGAAGCATTCCATCGAAGAGTGCGTTGAACGCGACCTCACCTATGCCAGCCCGTTATGGGTTTCAGTGTTGCTGGCCGGTCCGGATGTCCCCGAACCGATCAAACAAGACATCTTCCTCGGTGATTTCCCAGAGATGAGCGACAAGGGCACGTTCATTATTAATGGAACAGAGCGCGTTGTCGTCTCACAATTGATCCGCTCCCCGGGCGTGTACTTTGAAGCGCCCACGGACCGCGCAACCGGACGCCCGCTGGCGATGGCGAAACTGATCCCAGACCGCGGCGCGTGGATGGAGTTCGAAACCCGCAAGTCCGATTACATCATCCTCAAGTTCAACCGCAAGCGCACCGTGCCGATCACCGTCTTCCTGC
>CALMMH010000011.1 GCA_937868145.1 uncultured Phycisphaerales bacterium | reverse complement strand
TGGCGGGCAACGCATTGTCTCCCAGTGTGGAAAAACAGGTGAAGAAGGTCGTCGCGAAGGTGGTCAAGGACTTCCCGTCCAGGCTTCCGCAAGCGGTGCCGGAAAAGAAGTAGGCCCGGTCCAATCGGAACAAGCAGCCAATTCAGGGCCGCAGGCGGATGTCGTCTTCGGCCCTGTTTTTTATCCCCCCTTTCCAGGAGGTGGCGAACATGAATCGTCGGGAGTTCCTCGCGACAAGCGTGGTAGGTGTGGCAGCAACCAGCATTGCAGGCGGCTCACAAGGCACGGGCGATACAACCCAGAGGCAGTTCTTCGAATGGCGGCAGTACCATCTGCGGACCGGGACTCCGAAGAACCTGGTCGGCGATTTCTATAAAAACGTCGGCATCGCCGCGATGAACCGCATCGGCATCAAGACCGTCGGGGTGTTCAACTCGGTCTACGGCCCCAGTCAGCCGACGCTCCACGTGCTGCTCGTGCACGACTCGCTGGACTCGGTGGTGAACGCCTCCGCGAAACTGTTGGCGGACCCGGAGGTCCGTGAGAAAGGTGCATCGTTCATCGATGCGACCCTGTCCGACCCGGCGTACGTACGATGGGAAAGCTCGCTGATGGCGGCCTTCACCGGCATGCCGAAGATCGAGCCGCCGCAGTTCAAGGAGCGCATCTTCGAGTTGCGGATTTACGAGGGTCACAGCGTCAAGGCCAACAAGAAGAAGATCGAGATGTTCAACGAGGGCGGCGAGATCGGCATCTTCAGGAAGACCGGCTTTAGTCCCGTGCTCTACGGCGAGACGATTATCGGACAGAGCCTGCCCAACCTGACTTACATGCTGGCGTTCAAGGATTTGGCGGACAGGGATCAGAAATGGCAGGTCTTCGGCAACGACCCGGATTGGAAGGCCCTCAGCGCCGACCCGGCTTACAGAGACACGGTGTCCAACATCACCGACATCATCCTGCGGCCGACGGGGTACTCGCAGATCTGACGGTCAGACAAGAGCAGGCTCGATATCCTCGACCTCATCAAGCTGTTCGATATCGGCGTGCTGTTCGCCCGGTCGAAGCGGCAACGGTTCGGAGAACTGGATCGCGACGCGACGAAGCACGTGGTTGAGTCCGTCCACGCGGCAGACGTGGCCTGCGCGAATGAAGTCGACCATGTCGAACGAATCGTCCCGGCCGTACTGAGGGATGCTGAATCGTGCGGTCAGTTGTTGGCCGGGGTAAGGGCACCGGTCATCCGCATAGCAAGTGAAGGCCGCACCCTGACTCGAGATATCCACCATCTGCCCCTGCGACAGATCGCCGTTGATGTCCTGGGCAAACCAGATGGGCCATTGGTAGTTGAGTCGTTGTTCCGTTCGTCGTTCGCCTGTCGTCTTCATGCGTAACCATCCCTCGACAAACCACGGGTTCTTTGCTGTTGGCAGACACATCGGATGTCAGGGCGCGTGACTTAACGACCGCCACCGAGAAAACAAGGGCTCAGGCAGCTAGAATGCCGCATCGGCCCGATTCCGGGGCCGACGACGACAGCGCGGAGAGCAAGAGCGCAGAGTTTTTTCCGTTCGCCGGAAGAAAGATTCCGATAACTGATTTTCTTCGTGCGGGGACTGGCGTCCGAAACCGGATTGCCGAGACGTGGAAGTCAGCGAGACTCGGCGATTCCGCGGGCGAATTCCCCGAACATGCGGCCTCGCTGCTGATAGTTCTCGAACATGTCGTAGCTGGCGCACGCCGGGCTCATGAGGACGACATCGCCCGCGGCGGCAACCTGGCCGGCCAGTTCGACCGCCTCCGCCAAGGAACCCGCGAACCGGACATCGGCCTTCTGGCCCCCGTGCAGCGCGGCTTGAACGGCATCCGCGATCATGTGGGCGGTTTGGCCCATGAGAATCGCCGCCTTCGTGCCCGAGGCGATCCTCTTGCCGAGCTCGTCGAATGGGGTGTGCTTGTCGTAACCGCCGGCGATGAGGACCTTCGGGCAATCGAAAGCGGAGAGGGCCACCATCGTACCTTCCGGCGTCGTAGCCTTTGAATCATTGTACCAGCGGACGCCTTTGCCCTCGGCGACCAGCTCGAGCCGATGCGGCAGAGCCTTGAAACTCGACAGGCAGGATTGGATCGAGGCGTCCGAGACGCCGAAAAAGCGGGCAATCGCCCGAGCGGCTGCGAGGTTTGAAAGGTTGGCTCGGCCGGGCAATGCGTACGGAGCCTTCAGATCGCTGCTGATGTCGTCGGCGGAAAACTGCACGCACGTCCGCCCCGCCTGCGAGCGATACTTGGCGAGCCAAGAACGCGCGATCGGGTCTTCGTCGTTGAAGATGGACACCGCCGGGCAGTTCTCATCGAGCGTTTGAAGGCTGAAAAGGGCCTCTTTGGATGCGCAGTAGGCCTCAAATGTGCCGTAGCGGTCCAAGTGGTTCGGCGTAAGATTCGTCAAGAGAGACACCTTCGGGGCCTTGTGGACCTGCGACAACTGGTCGATCTGAAAGCTGGAGATCTCCAGGACCACCAGGTCGTTGGGCCGTACCTGATCGAGGATGGTCAACAAGGGCTTGTCGCCGATGTTGCCGCTGAGCCAGACCTTGCCATAGACGAAGTCGGGCGAGTTGGGCCGAGCATGCTCGAGGATGTGAGCGGTCAGGGTCGTCGTCGTGCTCTTGCCGTTGGCGCCGGTGATTCCGATAATTCTCGCCGGACAAGACTGGAAGAACAGTCCCATTTGCGACGCGACGGTCCGACCGTGACTGCGGGCGATCTGCAGGAACTCGTTGTCCGGCGGAATCGCAGGATTGGCGATGACCACGTCGGCGGTGGCGAAATCCTCGGGATCATGACGCCCCAGATGGTACTCGATCCCCGACAGATCGGACAACTGGTCGATCGAGTCCTTCAACTGATCCTCTCGGGCCTTGTCCGTAACGACGACCTTGGCCCCGACCTGCGCCGCATACCGGGCGGCATCCACTCCCCCGCCGAAACGCCCCAAGCCCATGACCACCACCTTGCGGCCCGCCAGGACGGAGCGGTCGCGTGTTCTCTCATTGGATTTGAATCCGTTCATAACCCACCTATCCATGGATCGGCTGATTGCATGACTCCAACGCCCGTATTCTATCGTTGGACCAGTCTTGAATGAAAGCAGAAACTGCGAGGGAGGGCGAGGACACAATTGGATTCATCGCCAACTGACGATATGCTATGTGCTCGGAGTTTCGAGAGGTACTCGGAACTTGTTCATTTTCGGTTTCTGTTGGCGAGGGGTTGGTCCTATGCTTCACAAGAACCTTGTTGTGGGATTCATCTGCACTTTACTGCTGTGCCAAGCGACACCGACATGGTGTGAAACCCCCGGTGCGAAACGGGTCCTGGAAATGTCGCAGACGGATTCCTGGATACAGAAGAACCTCGCGGCGGTCCGCGAGGTCCAGGCTGAAACGCCCTTGCCACAGCAAAAACCGGAGGCGGGCCTGTCCGTCGTCGCCAACCATGACCCGGTGCAGAAGAACTCACGGGGCGGCAAGCCCATGAAGCTGGGGACGACCGAATACACGCGAGGCCTGTACTGCCATGCCGCCAGCCGACTTATCGTGCGACTGCCCCGTCCCGGCCGGACCTTCGACGCGGTGATCGGCGTCGACAACAACGAGAACACCCAAGCCGGCGGCGGCAGCGTGCATTTCTTTGTCCGGGTGGGCGAAAGCGAGATCTTCCGCTCCGACTTGATCCGAGGCGGGGGCAAGGCGGGCGTGCCGGTGCGCGTGGACCTCGCCGGCGCGACGGAATTCACTCTGTGCGTCGACGACGGCGGCGATGGCATCGCCTGCGACCAGGCGGACTGGGCCGACGCCAAAGTGACCTTGGACAACAACGAAACGATTTGGCTGGCCGATCTGCCGATCCTCGTCGGCGAGTCCCAGCCGCTTCCAGCGCGTTCGGTCTTCCAGCCACCGTTCTCCTTCGTCTACGGCGGCCGAAGTTCCGATGCGATGCTCGGCTCATGGCGTCTGAGCGAAACCAGCAAAACACTCGATGCGGATCGCACCCAGCGGACGCAAATCTACACCGACCCGCAGACGGGTCTGGCCGTTCGCTGCGAGATCGTGGAATACCGCGACTTCCCCACGGTGGAATGGACGCTCTACTTCCAGAACACCGGCTCGGCAGACACGCCCCTCCTGGAGAGCATTCAGTCGCTGGACACGCAATTCGAACGCACCGGCTCCGGCGAATTCCTGCTCCACCACTTCGTCGGCAGCCCCTGCACCGCCTACGATTACCAACCCCTGGAGACCCTGCTCAAGCCGGAGATGACGAAAAGGATCGCCACAACGGGAGGCCGCTCGACCAACAGCGATCTGCCCTACTTCAACCTGGAAACAGGCAACGATAGCGGCGTGATTGTCGCGGTGGGCTGGCCGGGACAGTGGGCGGCCCGATTCGTCCGCGACAGCCAGGCGCGCCTGCGTCTGGCGGCCGGACAGGAATTGACTCGCTTCACTCTCCATCCCGGCGAAGAGATCCGAACGCCGATGACCGTGCTGCAATTCTACCGCGGCGACTGGATCGACGGGCAGAACGCCTGGCGTCGCTGGATGTGGACGCATAATCTGCCGCGTCCCGGCGGAAAAGTCCCGGCCCCGCAAATGGCCGCATGCAGCTCGCACCAGTACGGCGAAATGATCAACGCCGACGAGGCCAGCCAGAAGATGTTCATCGACCGTTATCTCGGCGAGGGGCTGGCCCTGGACTACTGGTGGATGGACGCCGGTTGGTACTGGAACAAGCATGGCTGGCCGCACGTCGGCACCTGGGAGGTGGACACCAACCGCTTCCCGAACGGCCTGCGGGCCATCAGCGATTACGCCCACA
>CALMMH010000010.1 GCA_937868145.1 uncultured Phycisphaerales bacterium | reverse complement strand
CCGAACTCCCACACCAGGTTCTCCGGCGTCATGCTGTGGCCCTTGTAGATCTTCGGCTTGGGCTCGCCGAGCGTGGCCATCAGGACCGCGGAGCCCTTGGAACCGTGAACGTAGTCCGAGTAGGTTTCCCAGCAGTTGTGCATGTGGCGCGAGAAAGCGAACAGCTTCGTGCCGTCGGCGAACGTGTACTCGACGGTGTAGTGATCGAACTGGCTGCCCGCGGACTCAAAACACCGTCCGCCCATGCCCTGCGCGGATACCGGCCAGGCCCCTTTGGCCCAGCAGGCCGTATCGAGATTGTGGCAATGCCAGTCGACGAAGAATCCCGACGAAGCCCACGTGAAGCAGGTCGCGTTCTGGATCTGGAAGGCCAGTTCGTTGGCGTCCTTGGGCAGGGGAGGGCACTGGACCGGGCCGTGGACGCGATAGATCCGAAGGGTGTGCACGTCGCCGATCGCGCCGTCGTGGATTCGCTGAACGGTCTCCTCGCGGGCCTTGGAGTGCCGCCACATGAACCCGACGCCGACCTTGAGGTTCTTCTTCTCGGACAACTCGGCGGCCTTGAGCCACCGCCGGACCGCGGGCGAATCCGCCGCGAAGGACTTCTCCGCGAAGATGTTGACGCCGCGATTGACCGCGTACTCGAAGTGCATCGGTCGGAAGGCCGAATGCGTGGTCAGCAGGACGACGTCGCCGGGCGAGAGGCAGTCGATCGCCTTTTTGTAGGCATCGAAGCCGACGAACTGCCGCTCCGGCGGGACGTCCACCTTGTCCGGCGCGATCTCGCGGAGGTTCTTCACGCTGGCTTGTACTCGCGGTTCGAACAGGTCCGCGACGGCGTAGAGCTTCACCGAGCCGCCTGTGGTTTCGAAGGCGTTGGCGACGGCCCCGGTGCCGCGTCCGCCGCAGCCGACCAGCGCCAGCTTGATCGTGTTGCTCTCGGCGGCGTACATGCGAGAGACGATTCCCGCGGTGAGAACGGAGCCGACGCCCAGTTGGCCGGTGTTCTTGAGGAATCCACGACGCGATGTGACGCTGTTCCCGGTCTTGTACATCCGTACACCCTTTCTGAGAAGCCGCATTGGCACGACGATGTCCCGACGCTATGCTTTGCCGTCGCGATTGTCATTGTAGACCGACCCTGTCAGAAGTCAATAGCAGCGATTCCGACCGCGTCCTGCGAATCCGGGCTTGCCGACTCGCGAGGGATCTGGTAGCGTAAACGCCGCGAATTCACAGACATCCGAATGCGGAAACAGGAGTCGTGACCTATGGACTATCCGATGAATCGACGCAGCATCTTGAAACTGCTGGGAGCGGCCGCTGCTTATCGCATGACGCCGGCATTGTCCGCCGCCGAGGCGACGGGTTCCGCCTCTGCGTCGCCGTGGCGAATGCGTTTGTCCACGTCGTCGATCCAGTTCTCGCAACTGCCCATCGAAAAAGCTTGCGAGCGAATCGCGGGCCTGGGCTTCGAGGCCATCGACATCTGGTCGGCCCACGAGGGCTGTCCCCATCTCGACGATGTCGCGTCGCGTCTGGGGCCGCAGGGTCTGCGAACCCTGCTCGAGAAGCACAAGCTGAAGCTCTTCGCCTTCTCGGTCTACGCCGGCGGGTACGCCCGCTACGCTCAACTGCTGGGCGAATCCGGCGGGGGCGTTGCGATTCAGGGCAGCGCAGGCGCCTGCAAACCTGAGGAACTCACCGCCCGCATGCGGCAGTTCATCGACGAGCTCAAGCCCCTCGTCGAATTGGCGGAAAAGCACAACTCTTTTCTGGCGATCGAGAATCACGGCGACGCCCTGTTGAATTCGCTCGACTCGTTCAAAGCGTTCGTCGAGATCAACACGTCGCCGCGCCTGGGAATCGCGCTGGCCCCGTACCACATCCAGGCCGCCAACGCCTCGGTGGAAGAGGCCATCCGCATCTGCGGCCGCCAGTTGTTCTTCTTCTACGCCTGGCAGCACCAGCCCGATCTCAAGCAGCTTCCCGGCGTCGGCCCGACGGACATGACGCCGTGGATTCGCGCGATGGCCGAGGTCCGCTACCGCGGCTGCGTCAATCCCTTCATGCACGGCCACCCCGGCGAGGACGTGATGGCCGCGAACCTGGCGACCTCACGGGACTATCTCAGGAGCTGCTACGCCAAAACGCAGGAGCCGTGACTCGTGGCCCCGGTTTGTCGCTCGTCACTCGGCCCTCGTCGCTCGTGACCCGTGACCTGCCGGCTTGGATCCGGGAACTGTGAATTGCGAACCGTCCTCCGCCTTGCGAGTGACGAGAGACGAGAGACGGCTCCGGCGGCCTCTTCCGGGAAATTAAGGCACGCGAACGCTCCGTGCAGCCGCCGAGCCGCGGCGTCGTAGGCCCGCGCCGCATCGACCTCGCGTGCGAAGTACCCGAGAAACTCATCCTCGCCCCCGGCCTGGATCTCCGCTCCCCACATCTGGAGTCCCTTGCACCACCACACGCCTTTGTACCGCGACCGCGAGTTGCGGTAGTGACGCCGGTTGAGGTTGTTCTGGGCCGCGGTGCAGTTCCGCAGATTGCCCCGGCGGTTGTCCTGCCCGTTGTGGTTGACGTGGTCGCAGACCATCCCCTGCTGCGTGCCCATGATCTCTCTGTGCATCCACACCTTGTGACATCGCCCGCGATGGTAGCATGACCGCACCGCATAGAACGTCCGTCCGGTCCGCACGTAGTGCCAGCGAAACTGCGCCAGCCAGCCGTAATCTTCGGGATCGACCTTGGCGAAGTGCCCCCGCGTCAGCGGGATCTTGCAGTAGTCGCCCGCCGCGTCGGCATAGATCGGAATCAGCCCGCGCAGCCGCCGGTCGATGACGATGTCCCCGGCGTCTGAACCGATGTCCCGTTCCCGGCCTCTCGTAGGGGCGACGCATGCGTCGCCCTCATGGCCGGTGTCGGTGCCCGCATCGCCCGCGCGATCGATGGGGATGTTCCTTTCCCCAATCGCCCGAAACCAGCAGCACCCATCCGTCTCCTGCACCCGCGGCCGGACGGCCTCCCCAGTCTCCCGATGGAAGCCCGGCGGGTCCTTCACGCATCGAAGCCCATCCCCCAGATCCCGTCCGAACCCGCACCGGCCGCACGTCCGCTTGTTCTTCGTCTCGCTCATCGGCACGACCCTTCAATCTGTCGCAAAGCGATCCACAATCCTCGCGAAAAGGCGAAAGACACGCTCGCGAAGGGCCGTCCGAGGACAATGACGTCCCTCTATATTACGCGCAATGTTGCACGAATTTGACGAAAAATCCGCGTCTCGAAGCCTCGCGAAATCGTCGTAACGACAGGCCGCAACAGGAATAGAAAAATTGTGGCCGAAGCCCGTTTTCCATTTTCAAATGTTGCACGAATTGTGCGATTCCCAGCGAGAAGAGGGGGATTAACCACAGAGGTCGCCAAGGACGCAGAGGAACCGTTTGAAAGGACGGATCACGAGCCGCGGGTCACGGGTCACGGATCATGTGGAGACACCGAAGGAGGGTGGATTCTCACCCTACGCGTCATTTCTCGCAGGCCCGTTTCAATGCCTGACCCTATTCCTCCCGATCCCCTCTTGGGGCCTCCCTCCTGAAGCCTCGTCCCCGCCAAAAGGAGTGCGCTGTCTGCGTGGCGTAGGCAGAAAGCCTAACGCATCATAGGCGAATCCCCCTGTCTTGTGCGAAGACTATCCGTGTATACTCCGCCACCAGCAGGGTGTGAAAGCGTCGCGACATTTTACGTTGACTGTGAATTGTCATGTGGATACAGTCTGAGCAGGTTGGAACAGGTGTGGGTCCGCATTGCTGCGGCATTCCATGCTTGCATATTAGAGAACACCAGGAGGTCAGGAATGGGAGTCATACGGCAGGTGAAGGATCGCCAGGACAGTTATGCTGGCCAGTACGTCGCCTTCGACCCAACCACCAGCACTCGGATCGTTGCTCATGGGCGAAAAAGCAATCAGGTTGCGGCCGAGGCGCGTCGCGCCGGTGTTGTGGTACCCGTGATAGTCTATGTCCCGGAGAAGGATGCAGCATCCATCCGTTAGATGCCGATCCGTGATTATCCATTCATTACCGTAAACCCCTACGCCACAAACCCCAATGAGGTGGTGCAGTTCGGGGGACCACACGCCAGGCCGTACCTCTGGTTGAGGATCACAAACCCAGCCACGAATGACGCGATGATTGTCCCCGCGGGCGTCGATACGGGCGCTGATGGCCTTGTGATGCCGGCTACGGATGCAGAGACTCTTGGGCACACCTTGGAGACGACACAACCCAGAGAGGTGCGAACGGCGAAGGGGCTTACGAGGGCATACCCTCATGCTGCCGCCATAGAGGTTCTGAGTGTCCTCCCCAGCGGCCACGCGGACGAATCCAAGGTCCTTTATCTTATCCCAGAAACGATGATATGGCTCACCATCGGCCAGAAAGCGCACTTGGTCGGCCAGGGGTCATTCCTGTCTCTGTGTGTTCTCAAGATCAACTATCCCGAGAAGATATTCTCTGTGATGCTTTCCGATCGCTCGTAACCATCGTGTAATAGAACCATTCACCACAGAGGCACAGAGGCTAAGGAGAAACGGGCCGCGAACCGCGAGCGACGAGGAACCAGCGAAAAAGCGACGTTCCTTTTCCCCCTCAGCGTCCCTACCGTCTCCTCGCAATGAAACTCCGAGTTCTTCAATCTGCCAAATTTGTGAAATCTGCGTCTAACCCTTCTTGGCCCTCACTCCCCAGACCCGCAAAAGCTTAAAATAAGGGATGACGCCGGAAGTCTCCCCGCCAGCAACAGAATAATTCCGCGTTTGAAGATCTGACCCCGCCTGCCGTTTGCATGGGAAATTCCGCGAGCGCAAAAAAAGGGGCTGCACGCCGGAAGGAGGCAGCCCCTGGAGAGATCATCGTTTGTGAGTTATACGGTGCCGCGACGACGGAACCAGCCGACCAGGCCGGTGCCCAGGGTGCCCAAGAGGATTGCGCCGGGAGCCGGGACCGGGGCGGCGGTGACGACCGCCTGGAACGTCGTCGGGACGTCGAACTCGAGTCCATAATTCCAACTGTCGTCGAGGACCAGGAGACCTTGGTCTGTCTGGAGGCCGTCTCCCCATTGCATCGCGCCGCCGAAGCCGGAGATCGGGCCGATCGACGAGAGCATGTCCCACGTGCTGAACGCGGAGTCAATAGGTCCGTCATACAGGTCCATGCCGCTGGCCATGGAGAAGCCGACGGCCGAATAGGTGTTGTTGACGAACGTTCGGGTGTCCTCCAGGAACGTCATCGTGCCCACGCCGGCGATGTTGATGGCCGCCATGTCGTGCTCGATGGAATAGACCCCGACGAACGGGGAAGTGAGATTGCTTGTATCGCCGATGGCGGTGATGGTGAAGTCCGCGGTGTCGAACGCGACCCCGTCCAGCGAGCCGGACCCGCTGGCGGTGAACGTGAACGTAATCGGCGCGGCGGCCGCCGGCGCTACGGAGAATGCAAGAGTGCAACCCACGACTGCCAGGACAAAGATCAGATGCTTCATCGTTTTCCCCCAACCTCACAATGATTATGCGACGTGCCTTGGGCCCTCCGTGCCCAACCGATCCCCATTGTGCTATTGTAGCATTTTTGAGTCGCCTTGTCAAGCAAAACCGCACCGCCTGTGCCGCTTGGGCGGGAACGCAACGGCGTTCGCTGTTTTCTCGGACCCCGCGGCAGAAAAATCGCGGACGGATGAAAGAGGCCCGGGGGGGGCGGGACAGTCGAGGGTTCCCGGGTGTCGGCTATCGGCTCCTGATACGCACGACCTCCTCACCCTCATCCGCAGATGTACGCCGAGGGACGCAGATTGCCAGACAGGCGAAGACGCCACGGCGAATCTCGTAGGGGCGACGCACGCGTCGCCCTCTTGCGGGCCACAAGCCACGGGTCACGAGATCCAGAGGCAGGCCAAGACGATGCTGCAGCGGCAGGGTGGGCCGTGCCCGCCGTTTCCTCCCGGAACGATCCCGGACCACGCAGCACGCTATCTCAGGTCGAGACGCCGAGGTACGGCGGGTTCTCAACCCACGCGTCATTGCTCGCAGGCTCGTTTCAATGCCTGCCCCTGTTTCCCGCCTTGACGTCCGAATTCCGCTTGCCGGTGTGCTTCATCCATCGTATTATCACTTCTGTTCTGTAAGGAAATCGCTGTATGAAGAAGACGGTGAGTGTTGCGGCCTTTATGCAAAACCACCGTGATGACTTGCCTCGCACTTAGGCTAGGCGTAGCAACGAGCAAGTCGAGGAGTGGAAACTGCCG
>CALMMH010000009.1 GCA_937868145.1 uncultured Phycisphaerales bacterium | reverse complement strand
TAGATCTTTCGCACGCCGCTCAGACGCATCGTCAGAACCGAGCGGACGGAGTTGGTCAGCAGGATGGCGGCGTCGGGCGAGAGGGTCCGAAGCTGCTTTTGCATCCGGCGAAAGCCCGCCCAGGTCTTGTCGTTGCCGTCCACCAGATCGTCGAACCAGGGCCCGTCCCGGACGATGCCGTGGGCGCTCTTCTTCATCACGCCGATGATCCTTGCCTGCGGCAGATTTTTTCGCAGGCAATCGAAGACGGGCGTGGCCATCACCACGTCGCCCACCCAGTTCGGGCAGCGGATCGCCAGAGTTCGCACGTTCGCCAATTTCGAGCCCATCGTCTATCGGCGTCCGTGCATCACGTAGAACGTCATCGCCATCGTCTGCAGGGTGATCGCGAAGCCCAAGGCCACAAAGACGTTGTTGTCGTGTCGGGTCGTGCCCATCAGGAACCACAGGGCCATCAGCAGGCAGAAGGGGACAAAGACCTGCACGACGCCCGCGATCAGCCGCAGCAGGGAGAACTCCGCGACGAACATCTCGCTCTTCCGCATTCCCCGCAATTGCTCGAGGATGCCGGCCAGGAGCTGCTCGGTTCTGGCGCTGGCTGCTGCGGAGGGAGCCGGTCCCTCCTGCCTTTGTTTCTCCGTTTCGTTCGCTGCGTATTCCTCCACCATCGACAGAATCTCCGCCGACTTGGCGGACAAAGTCTCCTCGTGGTTTATCGGTGACGCCGGCATGGTGCGGCTCTCCTGAACAGAACGATGATATTTCTTGACGATGTTGACGGCTTCTCTCATGTTCACGGCCACGTGGTCCGGCCGACTCTTGTCCGGGTAGCCGTACTCGGACCGGGTCGTGCTGACCAGGATGGTCTTGCATCCGGCGCTGCGGCCGGCCTCCATGTCCCGGTCGGCGTCGCCGATCATCCAGGACTTCGCCAGGTCGATGTCCATCTCCTGGGCCGCGGCCAGAAGCATGCCGGGCTTGGGCTTTCGCCAGTCGCTGTCTTTGCGATACTGCTCGATCGTGCCTTCCGGATGGTAGGGGCAATAGTAGATCTTGTCGATCGTTGCCCCTTTGGCGGTCAGCAACTCGCGGAGCCGCTCGTGGATCTTCTCGAGCATCTCCTCGGTGACGATCCCCCGGGCCACAGCCGACTGGTTCGAGACGACCACCGTCTTGTAGCCCAGTCCGCGCAACTCGCGGAGCGCCTCGGCGGCCCCCTCCAGCAACTGCACCTGATCGGGGTGGTTGAGGTATCCGGGATCATGGATCAGCGTACCGTCGCGATCGAAGAATACCGCCGTGTTTGACATAGCATCCTGCTCTGGATTTGTGATTGACGATTGTTGATTTTTGATTTTTGATTTCTGCTCTGCCAATCAACAATCACACATCAACAATCAACCATCTCCACCAACGCTCTGTTCCACCAGATCGCAGATGATATGGTACGCCAGTTGGTGGATCTCCTGGCTGCGGGCCGTCACGACGGCCTCGGCGCACAGGCACAGATCGGCCTTCGCCTGGAGTTTGCTGTTGAGCCGGCCGGTAAAGGCCAGCACGCACGCGCCTTTGCGTTTGGCGGCCTCCGCCGCCTTCAGGACATTGGGTGAGGTCCCGCTGGTGGAGAACGCCCAAAGGACGTCCCCCGGCCGCACGAGAGCTTCCACCTGCCGGGAGAAGACGCTCTGGTAGTCGTAGTCGTTGCCGATGCAGGTCAGGACGGAGGTGTCCGTGGACAACGCCACCGCCGGCAAAGGCCTTCGCTCCATGCGGAACCGGCCGACGAATTCGCCTGCGATATGCTGGGCGTCGGCCGCCGAGCCGCCGTTGCCGCACAGGTAGAGCGTGCCGTTGTTCTGCAGCGACTGCACGATGGCTTGGGCCATGGTTACAACCGTTCCGATGCCGTGAGATTCGAAGGCATCCAGCATCGTTCGATGGGTCTCGACTGCCTCCCGGATTCTTGCGTGATCGGTCATGCCTGCGCCCCACCTGCCTCAATGGCTTTGATTCTTTCGATGGTGGCGGTGGAGCTCTTGCCCTGCACGAGCGGGGCGAGCATCACCTTGCCGCCGTAGGACTCGACGAAGTCGGACCCGACGACGCCGCCCTTGGTGCCCCAGTCGGCCCCCTTGATCAGGACGTCCGGCTTGACCCTCTTGATCAGGCCCAGCACGCTGGGATCGTCGAAGATCGTGATGAAGTCCACCGTCTCGAGTCCCGAGAGCACGGCGGCCCGGTCGAACTGGCTGTTGATCGGCCGCTCCGGCCCTTTGAGGGTCCGCACGGAGCTGTCGCTGTTGAGGCCGACGACGACCATGTCGCCTTGAGCCTTGCAGAATCGCAGGTACTCGATGTGCCCGCGGTGGATCACGTCGAAGCAGCCGTTGGTGAAGACGATGGTCTGACCTCGGCTGCGCCGCCAGTTGATCTCCTCCATCAGGGAGTCGATGGAGCGGAGCTTGACGTTGCGGGCGCCGTACTGATCCGCGATCTCGTGGATCATCTCGGAGGCGGTCACCGGGGCGGCCCCAAACCGTTCGACCTCGATCCCGGCGGCGATGTTGGCCAAGTGGGCCGCAATCAGATAATCGCTCTCGGCGGCCAGACTCACGGCCAGGGTCGCCAGCACGACGTCCCCGGCTCCGGTCACGTCGTAGACGTTCCGTGCTCTCGCGGGGATCATCTCGCGGACGTCGCCGGCCTGGAGGTAGGCGCCGTCTTTGTCCAGCGTGATCACCAGGGCTTCGAGCGAAAGCGACTCCGCCAATTGCTGAGCGGCCTTGGACGCATCCGCCGAGGTGCAGACCTCGAACCCGACGACCGTGGAGGCGTCGCAACGATTCGGCGTCAACAGGGTGGCCCCGGCGTATTTGCTGTAGTCATGGTTGTGGGTGGGATCGACGAGGACCCGCAGGCCGGCTTCCTTGGCCAGTCGGATCATTTCCTGGCATACCGTCGGCGACAGGAGGCCCTTGTCGAAGTCCTGCAGGCAAACGATGTCCGCCTGATCGAGGGCCTCGCGGTATTTCCGCAGGACCTCCTGGCAGACCGCCTCGGGCAAGGGAGCGGTGCATTCCTGGTCGATTCGCATGAGCTGCTGGCGGTGGCGATGCTGGGCCAGGCCGATGAGCCTTTGCTTGGTCGTGGTGGGGCGGTCGGGCGCCTCGACCAGGCCGGAGAGGTCGGCCCCGATGGCGGTCAACTGCTTTTTGAGCATGTCTCCGTTGGCGTCCTGGCCGACGACCCCGACGCACAGGGGCACGGCCCCCAACGCCGCGATGTCGGCCGCGACGGACGCCGCGCCGCCGCAACGCGACTCGGTTTCCGTGACCTTCAGGATCGGAACGGGGGCCTCCGGGCTGATGCGGACGGCGTCTCCGAAGATATAGATGTCCAGCATGAAGTCGCCGACGACGAGAATCTTCGGCGCACCGAGGTTTCCTATCGTCTTGAGCAGTCGTTCATACATAATTGGCCACCTGATCCCTGCATTCCTTGGAACTCCAACACTCACTCAGAAGTCGGTATTCTACCGTGCAGGACGCGGTCAATCAAGGCTGTGAGCGATTCCTCCCCGGCGGTGAACCGCATATCGATGGCCAGATAAGCCAACGCCGGGCTATCCCCTTTGGCCCCAGTCCTTGCGGCCTTCGTCCAGTCTTTCTGTGTGGTCAAAACCAGGGTGGCTTTCTGAGCTTTGGCTTGTTCCAGGACGGTTTCAAGGTCTTCGGCTGTGTATCGGTAATGATCGTCGAAAACCCTGGTGCCCACGGCGACAACCCCGAGCTGCTCGATCGTTCGAAAAAAAGCCTGCGGATTGCCGATGCCGCAGAATGCGAAGACGCGTTGCCCTCGAATCCGGTCAAGAGCGATTTCCATTTCCTGGGCTGTTCGGATTGCTACGGGTGCGTGAATTGACCTGGAAATAACCAAATTACGATTGACCTGACGGATTTCGTCCTCGATTTGCGACAGAGCGTCCTCGGACACCTGATCACAACGGGTCAGAACCACGGCGTGGGCTCGCCTCAGCCCGGAAATGGGTTCGCGCAGCAGCCCGGCGGGCAGGACTCGGCCGTAGCCGAAAGGCGTTGTCGCGTCGACCGCGATGATGTCGAGGTCCCTCGCGAGTCGGCGGTGCTGGAACCCATCGTCCATCACGATGATTTGAGCTCCATGGCTACGGATCGCTTCGGCGGCTCCGGCCACTCGGTCCGGATTGACGACGACCGGCACGTCGGGGCATTGGGCCGCCAACAGGGCGGGTTCGTCTGACAATTCGCCCTTTTGCGTCTTGTAGCCGCGGGTCAGGATGGCGCAGGCGAGCCCCTTCTCGCGCACACGTCGGCAAAGCCATACCACCAGGGGGGTTTTGCCAGTTCCGCCCGTGGTCAAATTGCCGATGGACAGAATGACGGCGTTTGCGGGGTGCCTTTTCAGGACGCTCGAGGTGTACAAGGCGTTGCGGATACGCACGACCAGGCTGTAGCCAAGAGACGCCAGGCACAGCAGGACCCTCGCGCCGCGGGCTCGCAAGTCCGTGCGCCGTCGTGAGATAATCGCTATGAAGCGGTCC
This sequence comes from uncultured Phycisphaerales bacterium, assembly GCA_937868145.1. GTDB lineage: Bacteria > Planctomycetota > Phycisphaerae > Sedimentisphaerales > Anaerobacaceae > PLanc-01. The sequence goes on along the minus strand of CALMMH010000009.1, from coordinate 1,719 downwards.
TGATTGATGGCCATGGCCGCCAGTGTTATCCGAGAACTCCGGTCCGGTCAAGGCCGGGCCCGGTTTTGCCGTGACGCGTCGCGTCAGAGCGGGACTTCATTTCTTGACTTTGGCGGCCGACCGCGGTGTAATGCCCGTGTCATGCGAGGCATGGCTCAGGGGGGCCACGAGTCGGACACAGGCCGATGAACTTATGAAGGGGAGCGACGATGGGAAAGAGGTTTCTGACGGACAGCCTGCTGTTGACGGTTTTCCTGCTTGGAGCGTTGAGTTTGGGGTGGGTTGTCCCGCCGGCGGCAGCCAACGATGTTGTGGCGGCCGAGATGCAGCCGCTCGACGACGAGATCGAGCAACTGCAAGCGGTGCTCGCGGAGATCGATCGCCTAGGGCAAGATCGCGTGACACAGCTCTCCCGCTGGATTGGATGGTGGACGAAGATCAAGGAACTCGCCACCCAGACCGGCGACGAGATGCTGAAGGACTTCGATGAACGCATCTCCACCGCTGAGAAAGCGCAGGGGTTGTTGAGCAGTCTGAGCAATTCGTCGCCCCCGAACCGTCGCAGTATCCCGCGTCTGGGCTGGCACGACACCGTCACCATCGGTCAGTTGATCTATACCCTCAAGCAGGAACGAGCCAAATGGGCCGACCTGATCGGCAAGGCCAAGGCTCAATGGCACATCGCGGCGGTCGGCTGGATCACCGGCGAGGGCATCCAGAAGGCCATCGACGATTTCGAGAAGCAGATTCGCGACATCAACCAAGGCATTCGGGACGGCACATTTCAGGTTCACATTGTCGGGATGGGCTGGGTGACCGGTGAGCCGTTGCGTAAGCGGATCGCCGCCATCGAGAAGCAGAAGCAAGCGATTCGCGACAAGATCTCCGCCGGCGACTATGAGGTGGTCATCCCGGGGCTGGGCAAGCGGACGCGAAAGACTCTCGAGGCCGAGATCGCCGGGGTTGAGGCGGAACTGGCGAAACGACGCGAGACGGCGACCAAAGGCGACATGGTGATCCACCGTCCGCCCGTTAGTTGGCAGTCGCGGACCCAACTGGAGGCGACGCTCGACGCGGACGCGAAATCCTACGAAATCATGAAGAAGACGGTCAGCGACGGCGTCTATTCCGTCTGGATCGTGCAGACCGGATGGGCCAAGCGCGTCGACCTCGAGGGCCAGGTCAAGAGTTATGAGGAGACCCTGGCGAAGACGCGGGAGGCGCTGGCCGCCGGCGACTATCACGCGGAGCTTCCGGTCGGTTGGGCCACGGCAAACCAGATTCAGAAGGCTCTGGAGGAACTCGGCAAGAGGCTTGAACAGCCGAATCTCGACGCCAAGGCGAGGGAGGCCATCGCCAAGCAGATCGAGGCGCATCAAAAGTCCTTGACGGAACTGCAGGCGATCTCCGCCTACGACATCGCAATCATCACGCTGGAGAAGCTGAAGGTTGCGAGCATCGTCACCAACATTATGAAGCTGGCCCGCCCGGACTTCGAGCGGCGGGAATTGGTGCGCACGGAGCGCGAGGAAACCTTGGACGAGTATTCGATCGAGAGTGAACTCTGGATCAAGCCGATCGAGCAACGGTTGGCGCGCCTTCGGCAGGCCCGGGCTTGGATTCCCGGCGGAGAATGACCGGGCACCTCAGATGGCGACCAGCATGGGGCCCGCCACGTCTTTGACCTTCTGCGGCCCCAGGAGCAGCTCGACCAGTTTC
>CALMMH010000008.1 GCA_937868145.1 uncultured Phycisphaerales bacterium | reverse complement strand
TAGGCGCTGCAGCTCCGGGGTGTTGTAGGCCAGCACCACCACCGGCAGGCCGGGATCCTGGAATACAAAAAATGTTCTCTTTCTCGAAATTTTCCATTGACGCCGTACATGGGCTTAAGTATGATATTTAGACAACTACATATAGAGCGTAATGTAGTGAAGCGTAAATAGCAACTTGTCGATTCGGAGGGTTGGCCATGGCCAGCGAAGCGCAGATTCTCGCCAATCGTTTGAACGCCCCAAAATCCACCGGGCCCCGCAGCGCCGAGGGGAAAGCCGCGGTCTCGCGGAACGCCGTCAAGCACGGGCTCACCGCCCGGTCGGTCGTCGTCTCCGGCGAAGACCCCGGCCAGTTCGAGTTCCACCGCGAGCGGATGCTGGACGAACTGGAGCCGGTCGGAGAGGTGGAGTTCTCGCTGGCCGAGCGGATCGTCGGTCTCTCCTGGCGGCTCAAGCGCGCCGAGAAGCTCCAGGCGGCGGCGTTCGACTCGCTCTATGCCCAGCAGGAACACTCTCGGTCCGAGACGCTCGAAGAGAGCCAGGACGCCGACGGCGATTCGCCCCTCGGACGGGCCCTCGTGCGGGACTTCGCCGACGGTCGGGTGCTGGAGCGAATGATGATGTACGAGCGACGGATCGAGCAGAGCCTCTACCGGACGATGGCGGAGCTCAAGAGGCACAGAATCCTCGCGGAGATCGGGCCGGGCAAGATGTGGGAGCTCAGACGGGTCCTGGCGAGCGGAAATGACACGAAGAGGAACGACGTCGGGAATTGCACGGAGGCGGAGGGCGGAAGGTCCGTTTGTAGTGTGCCCGCAAGGGCATATCCCCAATCCCGAGAAGACAAGATAACGCCTGACGGCGTCACTACGAACGAGAACAGACGGACCACGCCGGCGGCGGAGTCATTTCATGTTTCCCCCTTCACGCTTCCCGATCCATTCTGCAAAACAAAGCCAATTTCCCCGGCGGCGGATGACGGCCAAGTTCCCTGTGAGAAAGAATTTGCGGCCGATCCGCCCTGCGGCCAGCCCGACGAAACAAACCCGATGCGTCCGGAGGACGAAGGCAGCGATACCCCGTTTGAACCTTCCCCCTTCGCACCTGCAACTTCTCCTTCCTCTCACACTTCGCCTTGCACCCCGCCGCCGCAGCGGTATAATCACCTCATTCTGAACGAAGTTGATTTTGGGGTTTCATCACTGAGGTAGACTATGCTTCTTCCGAGTTCTGTGAGTAAGTTGTTGGCCGTTCTGCGGGGCAACGTGGCGCCGCCTTTGATCTTTCTGACGGTGCTGCTGGGATTCTGGACCGGCATGATGCCCGGCTGGTCGGGCCTGCACACCGTGCTGGTCGTGCTGGTGCTCGTGGTGAACGTCCACATCGGGCTGTTCATCCTGTCGCTCGGCATCGGCAAAGGCCTGAGTCTGGCGATGGCCCCTGTGCTGTACCACGTGGGCGTCTGGGGCCAGGCGCACCTGTCCGGCATGTTGGAAACCCTAGCGTCGATCCCCATCATCGGCATCACGGATTTCAGCCGGTACGCGCTGGTGGGCGGCCTGATCCTGGGCCCGATAATCGGCGCCGTCGCCGGGCTGCTGCTGGCCATTGTCGTCACCCACTTCCGTCGGATGATGGTCAAGCTCGACGAGAAATCCGAGAAGTTCCGCATCTGGTACACCAAGACCTGGGTGCGAATCCTCGACCGGATCCTGATCGGCAAACGAACCAAGGACGTCAAGTCGATGTTCGCCAAGGCCAAATACATCCGCAAGGTCGGCGTCGTCCTGGCCGTGATCCTGGTCGGCGGCTTCTTCGCGGCGGTGCACTTCATGCAGAATGCGACCGTCAAAAAGTATGCCGCCGATACGCTCACCAACACCAACAAGGCCGAGGCGAACCTCGCGGAACTGGGCATCGACGTGCTCGGCGGCAAGGTCTCGGTCTCCGGCATGCAGTTGACCGACCCGGCGGACCCGAACCAGAACCACACAGTGGTCGGGAAGATCGAAGCCGACGCCAGCGTATACGATCTCCTGCTCGGCAAGCTGGTGCTGGACAAGGTGGCGATCACGGACGTGAAGTTCGACCAGCTCCGGCAGGTGGCGGGCCGAGTGATCCAGCAAATCACCGAGGAGAAGCCGTTCGACGCGAACACCTACAAGGTGGACGCCAACGATCTGGCCACCCTCGACAAGTACGTCAAAAACGCCAAGAAGGTCAAGGAGCAGTTGGAGAAGCTGCGAAACTGGCTGCCCGACAGCAATGAGAC
>CALMMH010000007.1 GCA_937868145.1 uncultured Phycisphaerales bacterium | reverse complement strand
CGGGACTGCACGCTGGATCTGGAGGACTGCACGTTCGAAGGCAATCGGGCGACCCAGTTCACATCCGGCGGAGCGATATGGAGTCAGGGGGATGTGACGGCCATGCGCTGCGCGTTTCGCGACAATCTGGCGGACGGCGACGGGGGAGCGATCTACGTCCACATGAGTGCCCTGCTCGTGTCGGGTTGTTCGTTCATCGGCAACACGGTCGAGTCCGCCAGGGACGGTGAAGGCGGGGCCATTTGCATGACGTGGGACACGATGGCGACGATCGAGGACAGTGTGTTCGAGGACAACGCCGCTCCGAACGGGGGCGCTGTCTGCGGCCGTCGGGGACATGCCCGAATCACCCGGTGTCGTTTCCGAAACAACTCGGCTCTCACATCGCCTTTGCGGAGCAGTTTCCATGTGGGAGGCGGCGCGATCGCGGCGGTCAGCGCCAATATGAAGCTGACGGACTGCGATCTCCAGGGGAATCGAGCCACGGGCGGCGGGGCCGTGCGCGGCGACTTCTCCACGAATCTGGCGCTCACGAATTGCGTTCTGGCGGGAAACCGGGCCGAGCAAGGCGGCGGGATCGAGATGACCGCCAGGAACCTGCGTTTGACCAACTGCACGCTCGCCTCCAACTTCGGCCAGGACCAACACGCGGTGACGGGGCCGGGCGTTTTCGAACACTGCATCGTCTGGGACGGCGGCGATTTGGACGCCGGTCTCTTCGGCGAGATCACGGCCGTCTACAGCGACATTCAGGGCGGCTATCCCGGCCAGGGCAATCTCGATGTGGATCCGCTGTTCGTTCGTCCCGGCCGCTGGACCGACGCACTCGATCCGAATGCAATCCTGGGACCGGACGATCCCAACGCCGTCTGGCTGGCCGGCGATTATCACCTCCAGTCTCAAGCAGGGCATTGGGATGACGATGCGAACGATTACGTCATCGACGCGGCAACCAGTCCGTGCATCGACGCCGGTGACTGGGCCACGCCCATCGGCGACGAGCCCTTCCCCAACGGCGGCGTTCTGAACCTCGGCGCCTACGGCGGCACCGCCCAGGCGAGCAGATCCTATTTCGGCGGGCCGATCTGCGAAACGCCGCTTCCCGGCGATATCAACGGCGACTGCAAGGTGGACTCCGTCGATACAGAGCTCTCGCTGCAGGACTGGCGGGTTTCCGGAGCCCCCGCGGCGAACCAACCACCCACGGTGACCATCACCGCCCCGGCCGACGGAGACATCATCACGGTGAATTCGTCGAATCCGACGATCCTGATCGCGGTCGACGCTTCCGATGCGGATGGCGTCATCAACCAGGTGAGTTTCGCTATCGAGCAAAGGTGGGAAACAGGTTACCGTCGCACTTCCACCGTGGACACCGACGGTTCGAACGGCTGGACCTGGGAATGGAGGTTCGTAGCAGCAGGAAGCGAATATGACCCCGGAGAGTACACCATCACCGTCTACGCGATCGACGACGATTGTGAGATCGCCTTTGCGTCGGAGGTTCGGATCACTGTAGTCGTGACCCAATAACCGTCCGGCCGGACGCCGGACAAGCTGTGCAATTGCCACCCAGTGCTCCCCGTCGACCGACGCCGACGGGGAGTTTTCTTTTGGCCCCCGCAAAAAATCTTCAGAATTCTTGAATTATTCTCTTGTTGGCTTCGACAAGTGTAGTAGAATGACTTCTACGATTGTAGAAGGGTTGAACAAATGAAGCTGACAGAAGCAGAATGGCAGATCATGAATGCGTTGTGGCAGAAGCATCCGGCCACGGCGCGCGACATCATGGACCGGCTTCCCGCCGGCGTCAACTGGGCCTACACCACAATAAAAACCATGTTGACCCGACTGGTGGAGAAGCAAGCCGTCGGCGAAGTCAAAGAGGGCAACACGAGCGTCTATGAGCCGCGGGTTTCGCAGCAGAAGGCCCGGCTCAGCGCCTTCCGGTCGCTGCTTGACCAAGCCTTCGATGGGGCCGTCGGCCCGCTGGTGCACTTTCTCGCCGAGGAGAAGCAGCTCACGGCCAAGGAAAAGGCCGAGCTCAAGAGAGTCTTGGAGAACGAAGCGGAGAGTAAAGGAGAATAGCCATGGTTGAGCAGTTGAACTCAATCGCCCGTCTCTGGTGGGAGTGGTCGGCCGCCATGTTCTGGCAGGTCGGCCTGTTGATCCTCGTGATCGCGACCATCGACCGGCTGACCCGCCGGTGGGCCTGGCCGCAGTTGCGGTACGCGCTGTGGTCGCTGATCCTGATCAAGCTTCTCCTGCCGCCTTCGCTGTCGCTGCCCAGCAGCGTGGTTCCGAGCCTGACGCCTGTCGTCAAGCAGGTCCTCGCCCGGCTCCAGTCCGACAAGCCGGTGGCCGCCGAAAGCCGTGCGACGCTCCTTCTCAACGAGGATATGCTCATCGCTCCGGCGACGAACCTGGCGGCTTCGGTTCCTCCGATCATCTCAGGCGGCGAGCCCGTTGGTAGTGTGCCCGTAAGGGCATATCGGATAACGCCTTACGGCGTCACTACGAACGAAACCACCGTCGCCAACGCGGCAGCGCCGTCCTCCGTCCTCGGTCCTCTGTCCTCGGTGACTTGGCAGGTTTACGCAATGACGGCGTCCCTCGCGGGAACGCTGATCCTGGGAATATGGCTCTTTGTCAGACTGAACTCGCTGGTCGGTCGGCGCGCACAAGAGGCGGCAGCCGCTTCACTGCCGCAATCCTTCTACAATCAGCTGGCCGGCTGCGCGAGGCGTCTGGAACTGGGCTGGATTCCCCGGGTCGTCGTGACCAGGAGTCTCGCCACCCCCGCAGTGTTCGGCGTGTTGCGTCCGGTGCTGCTGATGCCCAAGGGATATCTGGGCAAGTTGTCCCGGCGGGACACCGAGCACATGTTGCTTCACGAGCTGGCGCACATCAAGCGGGGCGATCTGGTCGCGCATGGTCTCTACATGTTGCTCCAGGTCGTCTACTGGTACAACCCGCTGCTCTGGCTCGTGCGTCGTCAGGTGCACCACCTGCGGGAACTGTCGTGCGACGCGACCGTGGCCGAATTGCTTCGCGAGCAGACCATGGCCTATCGCCAGACGCTTCTGGAAACCGCCCGGCGGCTGTTGACCTCGTCGGTCGAGCCGGGCCTGGGCCTCTTGGGCCTGTTTGAAGACTCGAATCGATTACTCGTCCGTTTGGATTGGCTGACCAAGCCAACCTGGAGGTATAGAACCATGAAACGTGTCACCGTAATGACCATCGCCGCTTTGATGCTCGCCTGCGTGCTCCCCATGGCGCGGGCTCAACAGGCGGCCTCGAATGCACCGTCGCCCGAAGTCGTGAAACAGGAGGATCCGTCGGCCCAGCAGATCGCCGCTCTTCAGGCTCGTCTGGAAGAGCTGATGGCCCAGCAGGAGCAGTTGCAGAAGCAATTGCAGGCCCTGACCGAGCAACGCAGCCAGACGGGCGAGAAGGCCCAGCTCAAGCACGCCGATCCGACCGGCAACGTGCAGGTCCATGTGCAGAAGAAGAGCGAAAAGGGCGATGTCACAGTTGTCCCCTGGCAGGACGCGGATCCGACGAATCCGGATGCCCGCAAGCTGCGCGATGCTCAGCAGGCCGAGCAAGCCAAACAGGAACGCCTCCGAGCCATGGGCGAGCAGAAGAGGACGCAGGTGGAGGCCCAGCGGGCTCAGGTGGAAGCCCAGAGAGCCAAGGTCGAGGCGCTCAGGGCCGACGCCGACAAGCAGAGGGTCAAGGCCGAAATGAAACGCCAGGAGGAAATGGCCAAGCACTTCCAGAAGATGGGCGACCAGATGAACCAGTGGGCCGAGAGCGAGCAGATGCAGGAATGGATCGCCCACGTCGAGAACTGGGAAGACAGCGAGGAGATGCAGCAGTGGCAGGCAAAGATGGAGCAGTGGGGCGAAGAGATGGAGAAATGGGGCGAGGAGATCGAGCGGCGACACGAAGAAGGCCGCGGCGAGGATTCGGACGACGAGTCCGAGACTCCTGAGGTCGGCTCCCTGCCGGTGATGCCCACTATGCCCGCCATGCCGGCGATGCCGCAGATGCCGGCTGTGTCCGTCAACGTCCAGGTTCCTGAGGTTGTGGTGATGCCGCATCCGGTTCC
>CALMMH010000006.1 GCA_937868145.1 uncultured Phycisphaerales bacterium | reverse complement strand
CAGGTTTTGCCCGACATGCCTTTGCGTGAGCTCGGCAAACCGAGCCGTCTCCGCCTTGTTTAGCTGGATCTGCACAGAGTATTTGTTCTGCTGCTGTCGAATCACGGCACATTCGATGTGCTCGGGTTCAAGTACATAGTTCAAGGGTTCTTCTGCAGCAGCTGCTGTCGTAACGAAGACCAGGAAGCAGATCCAGAGATGATGCTTGCAACGGCGCCACGGACTTGAGTAAATGGCACCGGCTATTATCGCAATCGGGAGAAAATGATTTTTCATCGCGTCCAAAATTTGTGCAATTTGCTATCCTGTGAGTAATTCCACGGGGGGACCGCTTACCCCCCTGCGGTCTTCCCCAGGCTATCCACGCCACGTGTGGATATCTAATTGAGGGTTTCAGTCTTCCCAGGTGAAAGCAGTCCAATCCTCTCACACATGGCATATTTCCGGCAGACGGCTCCCCACAGGCTGTCTGCCAGTTGCTCCTCAGTGTCTCCCTCGAAAACGAACAAGACCTTGTCGCCGTCACCGATCACCGCGAGCTGGTAGAACGGGCCGTCCTCGCGCGGCTGCGGCGCGGTGGCAATGCGAAAGCCCCGCTTGACCTCACACAGGTCACTCATCAGCAGCAGGGCCAGCCGGGTCAGCATTTTACGATAATCCACATCGAGGAACTCACCCTCGCGGATCGTGATTTCGATCTCCCTACTCATTTTCGCTCCGTGAACTGGCCAATCCCCATCGACAGGGGATGCTGCTTTCCGTGGTTGACCTGCTTGTACATGTACGTCTGATAGGCCGCATCCCGCACCAGTCGGGACGGCCCCTTGCGAAAGGACACGGCATCCTCGAACAGCCGCCCGGCGATAGCCGCCGGGGAGTACAGGCACCGATACATCTGCCAGTAGCTCTGCTGTAACTCTTCGGGGCTGAAGTTTTTCGGCTGGAAGACAACGTGGCCCATATCATATTTCGACCAGTCGCTCTCGATGATCCGGCCGGCAGCACTCAGTTCCTCATACAGTTCGGTGCCGGGTAGTGGAGTAAAAATGTTGAAAAAAACCGCCTGCACCCGGTGTTTGAGGAGGAACTCCAGCATCTCGTGCAGCGTGTCTGGGGTGTCCTCGTCCAGCCCCACGATCATCCCGGCATACGGACGGATCCCCACCCGTTCCATGCGCGCGAACAGTTCCGGGTAGCGTTCGGGGCTATTGAACCCTTTGCGGACGGATCGCAACGTTGCGGTGTTAATCGACTCGATGCCGAGGAACATCCCTCGGCAGCCGGCGGCAGCGGCCTTGTCGATCAGTTCCGGTTTGGCCAGGATCTGGGTGCTCGCCTGGGACAGCCAACGGATGTTGCGCCCTTTCAGGGCGGCGAACAGCTCCTCGGCGTAATCGACCGAGCAGACGATGTTGTCGTCCACAAAGAAGTAGGCATCAGCATCGGCCGCGTCGATCTCCGCCAGGACGTTGGCAATCGGCTTGTGCCTGTATGTTTGGCCATAGAACCGAGTGACTGTACAGAATTTACAGGCGTACAGGCAGCCCCGGGTGGTGTTGACGGGCATGCGCGGCTTGTGTCGCCGGCCGACGGAGGAGCGATAGAGGCTCATGTTGAAGCCATCCCAGCGGGGGATAATCAAACGATCCAACGTCGGGTAACCGTCCGGCGCATAGGTTTCGGCCAGACACCCCTGTTCCAAATCGGCTAGCAACCGTTCCCACACAGGCTCGACCTCGCCGATTACGACCGTATCAGCGTGTTGGGCGGCCTCGTCGGGAAGGGTGGAGGCGTGGATGCCGCCGATCACCACCTTTATTCCGCGCGCCCGGAACCGGTCGGCAATCTGGTACGCCCGCGGGGCTTGCGAGGTCATGGCCGTGAGGCCAACGAGATGATAGTCCCCCCCGAAATCGATCGGCTCGACCATGTCGTTGACCGCTCGGACCGTATGCCTCTCCGGAGTCAGGCCGGCGATGGTCGCCAGGGCCAGTGGCGGCATGTTGGCCTGCCGGAAGCGCATCGGCGTCCCGTCGTCTTCCAGCTGCGAGGGGGAGACCAACAGGATATTCATGACGGTTTCTTTTCCTGGGGGGCGGCGTGGACAATCCGGCGCGCCAGCTTGTTGAACGGCAGCGGTTGAATCCAGACCCGCCCAGGCCCGCGTAAATGGGAAAGGGCAACCCCCTCATTGGCAAACAGGAGGTTTTTCAGGTTGGAGTGAAATTTGATGTCAAGGATCATGTCTCCCTGCCACGCGACCATTGCGCCGGTTTCGACAAATATTTCCTCGCCATCCTCGAGATCATATTCAATCACGCTACCGCCGGCATGGATAAAAACCACGCCTGTTCCCCGAATCTTTTGCGTGATGAACCCCTCGTTGGCCACCAGGGTTGCTGCCACATTGCGATGCACGCCGGGCGCGATGGTCAGGCCAGCGGTGCCGCATAAAAATGATCCACGCTGGCAGTGGACCTCACCCCCAAAACAGGACAGTTCTATCGGGATGATAGAGCCCGTGTGGGGCGCCGCAAACGCCAGTCGCCGACGGCGGCTGCTGCGGTTGGTGAAGGTCGTCAGCAATGGGGACTCACCGGCCATGGCCCGCCTGATCGGGTTGATGAGCGCCCCGGCCAGGCCGCCACCGGCCGGGGACCCATCTCCAAAGACGGTGGCCATTTCAATCCCCTCGGCCATAAAAAGCAGGGCCCCGGCCTCGGCGATCAGCGTCTCGCCGGGCTGGAGCTGCTCGTCAACGTATTGAACGTCATGTCCGAGAATGCGAAAGACCTCGCGGCGTTCGTCAGGATGGCCGGAAAGGGCAGGGGAGGAGGCTAACGCTTGTGCGACAGCCTTTTCCCCGCGCAGGATCACCGGTGCGCTGCCGTCGATGATCAGCCCCTTGCATGACCCTTCCGCCGTGGGATCGTTGCACTTCTGGCCGAGTTCAGTCTGACTGAAGGCCTGGCGGCCGCACGTGTCGCAATAACCGATTGCACTGAACATGGGTCAACCCCCCGGGAAAACCTCATTGACTTGACTAAAAGGAAGATCTAAAGCGGTCAGAAGTTTTCTTATCGTGCTTATTCTTGGGACCTGCTGTTTGTCTTCGATCAGATAGATCGTCACATTATTGATTCCGGCCATGCGTGCCAATTCAGCCCTGGTCAGCATGCGCTGCTCACGAAACGTGCGCAGATTGTTTGCCTTCGGGCTGGAATGCGAGGCACGCGGCCGTTCACTGCGGGCTTTCTTCGGCTTGGGAATCTGATGTGTCAGGTCCACGTCGGGGAACAATTCCTTCACCTGCTCTTCCGAGAGCTTCAAGTTTTCGGTCAGTGCATACAAGGTCGCGAGTTTCGGCTTGGCTAAGCCATGTTCGAGTCGGTGCAAGGTGCGGTCGGAGAGTTTGGCTTTTGCGGCCAACGCCTCACGCGTCAGCCCAATCGTCTGCAGATATTTCCGGAAGGGGGTATCGATCGTGCGTAAGTTTTTCAATGGGCGAGCCTCGCTTTTGTCAACGGTGATGGTGATCATGTGGTAATCCCGCTGTTGAAATAGCAGGTGCAGCCCGATTTGCCCCCCGGCTGGAGGACAAACTGCCCCTGAAGGCCATCGAGGTTCTCGTTGTGGAAGAACTGCTTCGCCCCAATGACCGCTCCCGTTCGCGAGGACCCGCGGCGGGTGATCGTGCGCAGCCCGCCGAGGGTCGTGTCGTTGGTGAAGCGCAGGCCGATCCGGCCGGTTGATGCGTCGTGGCTGAACTGGACGAAGGCGAACGCGTCGACATTGAACTGTTTGATCGCCGCCGAGGACAGGCTCACCTGGCCGTTGGGCCAGACGGAGATGGTCGGCTGCGTGAAGTGGTTGTGCTTGGCGGTGAACGAGACGAAGGCCATGCCGGCATCCTATGAAAATATGCGTCTATTGTCAAATATGCGTTATCTGCGTAATATGCAATTTATGTAATAAAAAAGGCTTCCCCCACGAGTAGAATCGATTGGCTATACCATCAACCGAACGGCCACTTGAATATCAGGTGTCCGTTCTCGCTGACCAGGGGATGTGATAATCGTACCGGGGGGGGTACTGGCCTGAGCATATTCCCGTA
>CALMMH010000005.1 GCA_937868145.1 uncultured Phycisphaerales bacterium | reverse complement strand
GGATACAGTATGGCGGTTCAATTGGCCAAACGAGGCTTCAGGACGACCTGGTCCACAACCTGCCCGTCTGGTTTTTTGATCGTCAGGTCCAGTTGACCGTCGGACGCATCGACATTGACGATTGTATCGGGGGCGTTGACCAGGATCGGAAAACGGCATCCGGATTCGTTCGGATCGACGCGGGCATAGAGGTGCACGTGACCGCAGAATGCCAGGTCGATGTTCGCCTTGTTCAACAGGGGCGCCCACAGCTTGTGAATTCGCGATGAACCGTATTCCCGTTCATCCTTTGCCACAGGGGGCATGTGCAGAAAGACGATTCGATAACGGGACTCCCTGAACGCCTTCTCCTGGACGGCTTCGCGAAGCCATGCCGTCTGCTCGGCCATGTAGGGCTCGAAACTCACCAAGCCGGAGTATTCAGCGTTGGAATCGGGTTTGTCCTCGCCGGAATCCAAAACCAGGAAACTAATCGGCCCGTGACGAAACGCATAGTAGTATCGCTGGTTGGGCGTGGGGAACCAATCGATCAATTCCCGGGCCAGAGCCCCGCGAGTCTCATGATTGCCGCGTATGTACACCAAAGGCGTCTTCCGGGCGAACCGCCGGACGCAGACATCGAGGAAACCGTCGAACACCTGGCTTTCCCGTGTCCAATGGTCGATCATGTCCCCGTTGAGGAACACCAGGTCCATGGCGTCCAGGGGGACCTGGTTCAGCAGGGAGTCGAGTCGGTCCGCCTTCTCGTGGATGTCGTTGACCACGCAGAACGAGAATTTGTCCTTCTGCGGATTCCAGGTCTGTACACGATAGGGTCCGGATGTGATCGTGTCGCCATAGAGCACCTTATACGGATCGAATTTCACGATCTCCGTGGAGACGACATGGTAGGTGTACCGGGTCCCCGGCTTCAGGCCGGTCAACGGGATCCTGTGAACCGTCGCGTTCGCATCGATCAGGCCGTGGCGGCCGGCCACTGCCGTCACGACATTGTTGCTGTCCTCCGACGCATATTCCACCCGGGAGACGCAGCTTTTGTTCGTGAACCAGACCACCGTGGCCGAAGAGTCCGTAACAGCCTGCAAGTACGGCCCATGAAGGAGGTCCAGCTTCGGCGCATCCTGTGAAAAAGTGCACGGCGACCCGAAAACGTAGGCCGCAACAATTGCAGTCAAGAACACTCGATCCACTCTCACCATTTGGCCTCCAGAATGCGACGATGCATTTGGACGCCTGTCCGGTCACGAAATCGACCGAGGACAGGCCCTCCCGTGAGAATAAGCCACGAGCCCCCGGCATGGCAAGCCCCCTGGGGATTTACTATAATCAGATCATGGAAAACGCAACTCTCAGTGCGATCTTCGGCCAGATGGCCGACGTCATGGAGATCCTCGGCGAGGACCGATTCCGGATCAACAGCTACCGTACGGCCTCGCGGGTCATCAGCGAGATGCCTGCCGATGCGGCGGTTCTGCTGGAAAACGGCACGCTTGCCGGGACTCCCGGCATCGGCAAATCCACGCTGGCCAAGATCGAGGAATTCGTCAAGACCGGCAGCATCACAGCCCATCAAGAACTCCTGGCCAAGATTCCGACCGCCCTGCTCGGGCTGCTCAGCATCCCGGGCGTCGGACCCAAGACGGTCAAGACGTTCTATCACGAGCTGCACATCCAGAACATCGCCGACCTCAAGAAGGCCTTGGATGACGGCCTCGTCGAAACGCTGCCGGGATTCGGGCCCAAGAAAGCGGCCGCGATCCGTAAGGGCATTGAGTTCCTGGAGAAATCCACCGGCCGTATTCGGCTCGATCAGGCGATGGCCGCCGCCCAGGTCGTAATCAGTTGGCTGCGACAGCTCTCCGGCGTCGAGCGGGTCCAGCCGGCGGGCTCCGTCCGTCGGTGGGCGGAGACCGTTGGCGACGTGGACATTCTCGTGACGACGAGCGAGAGGGGCCCAGAGGGCCCGAGGCCCGAGGAGATCATCGAGTCTTTCGCAAACGCGCCTTTCGTCGAGCGAATTCTCGGGGCCGGAGGGACAAAAGGCTCCGCTCTCATCCGCATCGACACCACGTCCATTCAGGTCGACGTGCGAGTGGTGCCGCCGGAAAGCTTCGGAGCGGCGTCCCAATACTTCACCGGCTCCAAGGCCCACAACGTCCGTCTGCGGGAGCTGGCCGTGAAGGCCGGGCTCAAGCTCAACGAGTATGGGCTATTCAAAGGCGAGACGATGGTTGCGGGGGCGGCCGAGGAGGACGTTTACGCGAAGCTCGGCCTGGATTTTGTGGACCCCTTGCTGCGGGAGGATCGCGGCGAAGTCGATGCCGCCAGGAAACACTCGCTGCCCAAGCTTGTCCGGCTCGATGACATTCGAGGCGATTTCCACACCCACACGAACGCTACGGACGGTTCGGCCACCATCGAGGAGATGGCCCAGGCCGCCAAGGAACGTGGTTACGAGTTCCTCTGCATTACGGACCACTCGCAATCGACCGTGATCGCCAATGGCCAATCCCCCGAGCGATTGGCCAAGCAGATCGAGCAGATCCACCGGATTGGTGCAAAGCTCAAGGGGATCACCCTGCTGGCCGGGGCCGAGGTGGATATCCTTGCCGAGGGGCAGCTCGATTTCGATGACAAGCTGCTGGCCGATCTGGATTGGGTCGTCGCGTCGATCCACTCGGCTTTGGGCGGCGCTCGGGAGAGAGTCACGAGCCGTACGCTCAAGGCGATGGACAATCCGTACGTCGCCTGCATCGGCCATCCGACCGGACGGGTTCTCGGTCACCGCGAGGCCATGGATCTGGACATGTCCGCCGTGATCGAGCATGCCGCTCGGACGGGCACGGCCCTGGAAGTCAACTCCGATCCTTCTCGCCTGGATCTCAAGGACCTCCATTGCAGGATGGCCATCGAGGCCGGCGTCAAGCTCGCCCTCGGGACCGACGCCCACAGCCCCGGCAGCCTGTCTCTGATGCCCTTCGGCATTGCCGCCGCCGGACGAGGGTGGGCCACGAAGGCGGATGTCCTCAACACTCTGTCTGTGACCCAACTCAAGTCGTGGATCAAGTCGAAACGTCCCCGGTGATGCGAACGGGAAATCCGCGACGTGCGATTTTGATTTGAGGTTTCATTTGACAAACCGTCGATCGCGAAGCATAAATCACGGATCGTTCATCACAATTCCTCAGGGCCCTGGTGCTAATCGGTGCTGAAGCAGTTATACATCACGGATGGGAAGATTACGGACAGCGGTCAGGGCGAGGCTCTGGTGTGGGTCTATACTGCCCCGGACGAGGCGGAACGCAAGTACCTTGTCGAACAGTTGAAGATCGACGAACACACGCTGAACTCCGCGTTGGACCCCGATGAACTGAGCCGTCTGGAGTTTGAGCCCGAACACTCCGCGATGATTTTCAAGCGGCCCAAGCATTACACCGCCCAGGACAACTTCCTCTTCCGTGTGGTTTCTACGGGCGTCTTTCTCTTCAAGGACCGCCTGATCATCGTCCGGACCGACGATGCCTCGCTGTTCGAGGGCCGGCCCTTCATCAAGATGCAAACCGTCCAGGACGTGTTCCTCAAATTGATCTACCGGGCGATCGCCCATTTCGTCGAGCACCTGCGAGCCATCAACATGATCTCCGGCGAGCTCGAGCAGCAGATCAACCTCTCCATGGAGAATAAGTACCTGCTCAATCTCTTCACGCTGGAGAAGAGCCTGGTGTACTACCTCAGCGCGATCAACTCCAACGCGGTGCTCATCGAAAAGCTCCGAAACAACGCCCCCAAGCTGGGCCTGACGCCGGAGAACGTGGAATTCCTCGACGACATTCTGATTGAGAACAGCCAGTGCCGGGGCCAGACCGAAATTTACTCCCAGGTGCTCTCGAGCCTGATGGACGCCCGCGCCTCGATCATCAGCAACAACCTCAACGTGCGGATCAAGGCGCTGACGATCATCACGATCGGCATCATGCTGCCGACGTTCATCGTCAGCCTCTTCTCCATGAATGTCCCGATTCCCATGCAGGAGCGAGGGTTTGCCTTCTGGATCATCATCGGGATCACCGCCACGTCGGTGGCGGCCCTGGCGTTCCTCTGGCGCAAGCTTCGCTGGTAGCGGCCGGTTCCGTCCTTTCTTTCCTTCGCGGCGACGCAATTGCCTTGCAGAGGCATCGACCCATTCTGGTATAATGGCATACCGATGGGCCAATTGCCGATATCGCCGCGTTGGGGTCCGCTCGGCCTCGTTCTGCTGACGGCCGGTGTGATGGCGTTCTGTCCAGCCGCAGCCGAAGCGGCTTCCATGTGGCAGGGAACGCTTGCGAGCGACACCCTCTGGAGTCCCCAGGAGAGCCCATGCACCATCGCAGGCGAGTTGACGGTGCCGGGCGGAGTGAAGCTGACGATTCGGCCGGGCACGACGGTGTTGTTTGCCGAGGGTGTCCGGATGGTTGTCCAAGGCCGACTGGTGGCCGAGGGCACGGCGGGCGAGCCCATCCGTTTCACGCGAGCGGCCGATCGCGGCCGTTGGCGGGGTATCCAGTTCGAGAAAACCACCCAGGACAATCGCATCCGTCACGCCCTGCTCGAATACGCCCGAACCGACGACGGCATGATCGGCCTGGAGGAATCGCGTCTGTTCGTGGAGGACGTCGAGTTCGACCATTGCGATCGGCGTCGCATTCGGACGGTGGACTCGAGCCTGACCGTGCGACGGTGCCGGTTCGGCGACATATTCGGGCCTGACGAGGCGCCGACGACGGACAACATGAGCGAACACCTCTGGGGTTCGGGCATTCCGGATGGGGGGTGGCTTATAATCGAGGAAAACACCTTCGGCCTCTGCAAAGGCCACAACGACGCGATCGACTTCGACGGTCCCGCCCAGCCGCACCCGATTCCGCAGATTCGCAACAACACCTTCCTCGGCGGCGGCGACGACGCCCTGGATCTCGAGTGCGACGCCCTCATCGAGGGCAATGTCTTCACGGATTACGCGAAGGACCCGTACAACCGCGCCTCCGGCGAAGCAAACGTGCTCTCAGCCGGGGCGGGGAAGCGCTATGTCGTTCAGCACAATGTGTTTGTGAACGCCCAGCACATCGTGCAGGTCAAGAACGACGCGTTTCTGACGTTTCGCAACAACACGACGGTGAACACCTCCGAGGCGGCGATCTACTTCGACCTCGGCCTTCCCGGCCGAGAGCCGGGACGCGGAGCCCTGGTTGAGAACTCGATCTTCTGGAAGACCCCGACCGTTTTCGAGGGCGTCGTGGATCAGACCGACTTGACGGTGAACTACTCGTGTCTGCCCTCCGATTGGCACCGCTACGGTGAAGGAAACATCGACGTGGATCCGCTCTTTGCCGCAGAGGGCGACTATCATCTCAAGTCGCGAGCAGGCAGATGGGACGCGGGCGCGCGGCGGTGGATTTATGACGAGATCGGCAGCCCTTGCATCGATGCCGGAGACCCGAACGCGGACTGGACAGTCGAGCTCTGGCCGCATGGCGGCCGGGTCAACCTGGGCGCCCACGGAGGCACGTCACAGGCGAGCATGTCTCTGTCGGTTGTTGGCGGAAGCACCGATCTCAATCACGATGGGGTTGTCGACGCCAAGGATCTGCTCCCGCTTTCGGAGAGCTGGCTTTCCGGTGTTTCGCCGCAGGCGGAGGATCTTGACCGGGACGGCGTCGTGAACCTCTCGGATCTTGCCAGGCTTGCTGCGAAGTGGCGGACCGATCCGTGTGCCGTGCAAGGCCCTCTGGAGGTTGCTCTGGGCAGGCGAGCCCGCTGGTCTTCCCGGCACGCGGGATACGACCCGAATCTCCCAGGGTATCGCCTCGTCGGCGACATTGCCTCTGTGTCGCTGCGAGCGCAGACGGACGATCTCCCCGGCCGCCTCGTTGTGGCCATTCAGAACTCGCCCAGCGCGATCCCCATGATGGAGGGGTTCACGTTCGCATCGCCCTGCCTGATGGTCAGCGGCGAGCCATTCAAGGCCGGCAGTCTGAGCGTATCCCGGCGGGCCGACAGCTCCCTGCCTTGGCAGCCTGCCCCTGGGGTCAACGCGGACGAGTACTTCGCGTTTGAACTGCTCTCCGACGAAGTCCGTATCACCTTCCTGCCGGCCGCGGTCGAACTGCTCAGGACTCCGTGCAAACTCTCCTGGGTGGACTGGTATCGATAACGCCGCGGATGAGGTGTCGGAACGCCGCCGGGACAAGACAATCCGCCCTCCGCGATCGGCAATTTTCCATTTCTTTCTTCGAGTCTCTGCGCTATGATACGCCGATATGGGCAAGGCCACCCTGCTGTATGTGCTCGCGAACCATTGGGCTGGAGCCGATAATATGGAAACCGTCCTGCAATGCCATAACCTGATCGAGCTGTTCCACCAGTCGCTGACAAAAGTGACTGACTCGGACAAGGTGTGCGTGGAAGTCATTCGGGCCGACCGGCATGAGACGCTCACGTTCCGGCAGTTGAAGGCTCGATCGGAGATCTTCGCGACGTGGCTGTTGCGTGAGTCCGGTCTGGTCCGGGGCGACAAGATCGCGGTCGTGAGCAAGAACCGCGCCGACTGGGACGTCGCATTCTGGGGTTCGGTTCTGGCCGGAATGGTTCCGGTTCTGATCGATCCCGAGCGAGGGCCGCAGGGCGTGATCACCCATTTGCAGGCGACGGACAGCCGCGGCTTGGTCTTGGCCGATGACTATACAGAGGAAGCGGCTCGGCGGGAACTGGCCGACTTCTGTCAGGGTCAGAACGTTCGCCTGTTGATCATGGCGGGCGGGCCCTTGTGTCCGCTCAATTCTCCGGACCTGGCGGGCCTTGAAGCGGTTGCTCGAGGGACCGCCTCGGAGGACACCGCCGTGATTCTCTGCACTTCCGGCACCACCGGCGACCCTCGCGAGGTCGAGTTGACCCACGCGAATTTGATCGCCAATCTTGAGGGATCGATCCGCAAGGTGGACCTGACGCAGGCGGACGTCCTGGGGCACATCCTGCCGCCGCACCACTCCTTCGGCATGACGGTCGGCAAGATGCTCGCTTTGGCCGCCGGCGCGACGAACATCTATACGAACAAATATCGCGAGGTGGCGGACCTGATTCGCGACAGACACGTCACGATCTTCATTGCGATCCCGGCCTTGTACACCACGCTGGCCAAGAAACTCGACGACGGCGTCAACAAGCAAAAAAAACAGAGCCGCATGGTCGCCCTCCTCGACCGCTATGCGCCGAAGCTCCTTGGCAGAAAGATGCGGAAGAAGCTCGGCTGGACCCAGGTTCGGTTCTTCCTCTCCGGGGCCGCGCCGATGCCCCGCTGGGTACTGGAGAGTCTCTGGCGCCGCGGGTTCAGGATGTACGAGGGCTACGGCACGACGGAAAACTCGCCCGTTTACGGTTTCAATGAGCGATCGGATCGGATCGGCTCCGTCGGGCAGCCGATCAGCACGCTATCGACCAAGATCGTGGACGAGGACAATCGTCCGCTGCCGCCGCACCAACGAGGCGAGATCTGCTTGGGCGGGCCGTGCATCGCGAAGGGGTACTACAAGAACGCCAAGGCCACGGAGGCCGCCATCGCTGTGGACGAGCATGGCGTTCGCTGGCTTCGCACGGGCGATCTCGGCTACCTCGACGAGGAGGGTAATCTCTATATCACCGGCCGCAAGAAGTACCTCATCATCCTGCCCGGCGGCAAGAACGTGAATCCGGAGCGTGTGGAATCCGCGCTATCGGAGGCCCGGTTCGTCAAGGATATCCTCGTGGTCCCCAGCCGTCACGAAGACAGCAACGGCCTGATGGAGGAGTCGGTCCGGGTTCTGGTGCAGCCGGCCTGGGAGATTCTGGAAATCCAAACCGGCCGGTCTCGCCAGGAACTGCTCTCCCAATCGCAACTGGTCAAGAGCCTCGTCTGGGAGAGCGTCCGCGACTGCCAGCAGCGGAACAAGCATCTCTCCAGTTACGAGAAGATCGCGGCTCACAACCTTGAGATCCATCCCGGCGACTTCCTCAAGACCTCCACCGGCAAGGTCAAACGCGACCACTACATCAATCTGGAACATCTCGAGGCCAAGCACACCCGGATTGCCGAGTACATGGCGTCGCGAGGTTCGTACAAACCCGTCCGCGATCCCGCCGGAGCGGGTTCGTAGTTGTTTCGCGATGCTCAGAAGATAACGCCTTGCGGCGTCACTACGAACGCTCACGCCTGTGCTATTTCTGCCGCAGTCGGTGGAGAATGTCCCAGTAAGCGCCGCGGGCGCCGGCGGCGATGGCGTCCGCCAATTCGGTGTTGTCGTTGTAGTTGTGGTCCGTGGCGTCCGCGTCCGGCTGCTCGTCCATCGGCTCGAAGAATCGCGTGTCGCCGGCGATCAGGTCTTTGATCACGCGGGCGGGATTCGGTCCCAGGGCCGGCGACATGTAGAATGTCGGCTGGAAGAGATCGACCGGGCCGGTGTACTTTCGCCGCAGACCGGGATTCGTTTCGAGCGGGCCTTCGGCTTTCAGGACGTCCACCAGGCCTGTGCCGGGATAGATGCGAATGCCCAATGAAGTCCCCGCACAGTCGGGGTCGATCCGCTTGATGAAGTCGATCGTCTCGGCGGCGGTCTGCGGCGTCTCGCCCGGTCCACCCAGCATGAGATCGATCATGACCTTGATGCCATTCTCGCGGCACAGCCGCACGGCATTGGCGAGGTCCTCGGCACGGTGCGGCTGGCGATACGTGCTCAGCATCCGTTCGCTGGCGGAATCCCCTGTGAAGTTGATGCCGACGCAGCCGGCTTTTCGCATGGCCGCCGCCATTTCGGCGTCGAACGGGGTCACCGCCAGATACGTGTACCATCGAACTCGTTCGCCCAGCGCTCGGCGGTTCAGTTCTTCGCAGACGGCCATCGCGTGGCTTCGCGGCACGTTGAACTCGGCGTCGCAGGTGTGCAGCACATCGATCCCCTGCTCCAGGAGCGATTCGATCTCGTCTGCGATTTCGCCGGGCTTCCGCGATCGAGGAACCGAACCTTTCGACAGAGGGTCCGCACAGTACAGACACCGGCGGTCGCAGCCTCGCTTGGTTTCGAATCCGCACTGGCCGCCACGGGCGAAGTAGGTCCGATTGTCGACCATATTGCGCCGGATCGGCAGAGAAAGGTCCGTAGGCCAGGCCGGCTCGTTGATGCAGACTCGCCCGTTCTTTTGCCAGATCAGCCCCGGGACCTTCTCGAAATCCCGGCCGTTCTGAAGCTGTC
>CALMMH010000004.1 GCA_937868145.1 uncultured Phycisphaerales bacterium | reverse complement strand
CGGGCTGCCACCAGGCCAAGTTCGCCCGCCGGGCGGTCCCCTCCCCGGCTGCAGGGGAATCCCCCGCGGCGGCAAGATCGCGCAGGGGAACCCTGAACCCGGTAGGGATGCGCGGCCGCGCGTCCAAGCCGACCGCCCGGCCGGCCCTACCCGGTTCCTGGGAATCGGACCCGGTGCTCAAGGTTGTTCCTTGATCCGGTAAACGTGGGCGAGGGTGCGGATCACCACGCTGTCGCGCGACAGCGCCGGCGTGGCCATGCACATTTCCCCCAGCGAGTTCACGCGCTCGAGCCGGAACGTATCGCCGCCGGCGAAGACATAGGTGTCGCCGTCCTCGCTCAGGCAGAACAATTTCCCGTTGTTGGCCCACGGCGAAGCGGTGAATGCATTGGCGCCGGGCGAGATGCGAACGTTGGAGTAGATCTCCTTGCCCGTCTTCGCCTCGAAACAACTCAAAAGGCCGCGGTCGTACAAGACATACACATAGCCTTTGTACGCGATGGCCGAAGGGTTGTATGGACCGGCCTTCTTCCGACACCACGCGATGAATTCGTTGCTCTCCTGGCCGTCCTGGAGCGTGATATTGCCAGCAGCGCCGGGCCGGATGGCGTACAACGGCCGCGCCGAATCGGCGACGAATCCGCCTGTGACATAGAGAAGACCGTCGGCCGCGAACGGAGTCGGAATCGCGATGGTG
The DNA here is from genome assembly GCA_937868145.1 of uncultured Phycisphaerales bacterium. GTDB lineage: Bacteria > Planctomycetota > Phycisphaerae > Sedimentisphaerales > Anaerobacaceae > PLanc-01. Next base: position 8,544 of record CALMMH010000004.1, on the reverse strand, counting down.
GTCGTGCCCGCCAGTTCCCAGAGCGGTTTGCCGGAGAGATCGTACGACCTGACGCGACCCGTCCCGGATGTCACCAATTCGGTCCGCCGATCGTTCTCCCAGACAAAGGGCGTCGCCCAGTTGCTCTTTTCATCCCGGTCCACCCGCCAGAGCTGCTCGCCGGTCCTGGAGTCCAGGGCAACGAGAAAGGACTGCTCGTCGTTGTCATTGAGGATGTAAAGCCGATCCTTGTACAGCACAGGCGACGCGGCGGTGCCCCAGTTGGCGCGAGTCTTGACGGAATCCCACTTCTTGGACCACAGCAGATTGCCGTGAAAATCATAGCAGAACAAGCCCACGTTTCCGAAATAGGCATAGACTCGCTCGCCGTCGGTGACGGGGGTCTCGGACGCACGCGAATTCTTGACATGGATGGCGTACGCGGGACGGCCTTTGTGGACGGTTCTCTCCCAGAGGATCCGGCCGCTGGCGAATTCGATGCAGTAGACCTTCCATTGATGCTCCTGATCGGAGGGCGTGTCCCGGTCGCCGCCGAGATACAGGCCCTTCTTGGGCATCTCCACATCCCCTGCGGCGACCGCCGTCGTAACGAAGACCCGATCGCCCCAGATGATGGGCGAGGACCAGCCGTAACCGGGGATTTCGGCTGTCCAGGCGACGTGCTCGGTCGTGCTCCAGGTTTCCGGCAGAATCCCATCCTCAACGACGCCGGCCTTGGGACCGCGGAATTGCGGCCAGTTGGCTTGGCTGGACGCGCCCAGATCGAGAGTCGCCACGGCGGCCAGAGTCGCCTGCACGGTCATGGCCGCGTTCTCGATATCGCAATTCCTTGGGACATCGCCCTCGCCGTGGTAGTTGGGATCGCCATAGGGCCACGATCCGATGTTGATGACCGCCGCGGGGTAGCCGGCCAGGATGAACGAGCCGTCGTCGTCGCCGGGCTGTGTTCTCTCTTCGGATCGCTGCTCCAGACCGATGGAGTACCGCACGTTGACTTCGCTCATCAGGTCGGCCAGACGTTTGCCTTCGGGTTTCGTGTAGGCCGTCACGTTCGTCTTTCTTCCGCTGACGGTCTGTTCCATCGTCTTGGCTCCAATGCCGTCGAGATTGAAGACCGCGACGATATCGTCCCCTCGGGCCTTGGCGTTCTGCGCCGCGGTCTTACTGGTCCAGGGTATATGCTCCTCGTTGCACAAGAGAAAGCGGATCGTGCTCCCGGTGGGGTATTCCGCGAGGACGCGGGCCATCTCCAACACGCCGGCGGTCCCGATGGCGTTGTCGTTGGCCCCCGGCGAATCGATCCAACTCGGCGAATCCTTGTGGGCCAGTACGAAAATGATCCTCTCGGGATGGACGCGGCCCTTCTTCTCGGCGTAGAGATTGTGCCCGGTGTACCAGGGATCTTCGGGCTTCGGCGGAGAGTACTGAGCGTGTTTCGGCTTGTTCGTGTCTCGGCGGAACGCCTGCACCTGGACCGGCTCCCGCTCGACGCGATATCCCCACGCCTCCAGATTCGAGGCAAGGTAATCATCTGCTTCGTCGAGGGTGCTCTTCTGGTGGCCGGGGAGAGTCAGATTCAGTTTGCGATAGGGCAGCGGATCCTGGGCCAGATAGAAAACGTGTTTCGAGATCCGCTCCCGATCGACGGTTTGGATAAGCCGGCGGATGCCCGCTTCCGCATCGTCGGTCGGCCCGTTCTTTGTCTCCTTGGTCCGGCCCGCTTGGAGATGGCGTTCTTCGAGACCCGCGTTGACGCTCGTCATGGCTTGGACCAGAACCTCCCACGGGCGGTCTTCGATCGAAACCAGGCCGTAGTTGGAGTTCTCGCCGTCGAAGCGTCCTTCTTTCGGTTCGTCCGCGTGCTCGAACCAATGAAACCCGACCATGAAGGGCAGATCGATCAGCCCATGAACATAGCGAGTGAATCCCTCGGCTCGGTCCGCTTGAGTTGCGACGGGTTTCCCGGCGCCCCTGGTGTTTGGAAGGCCCGAGTCCATCGCCTTGAAGCTGAACTCCGTCAACATGACGGGCCGGCCCGTCAGTCGGTGGATGTTCCGAAGGGTCCCCGCCGGGGCGTTCTGACCGTAGTCATTGAAACTGACCACATCCACGGAATCGCTCAGACCACGGAGAACCGGATTCGGCGCCTGTCCGGCGAACCGGCAACCCAGGACGAGATGGTTCGGATCGACCTTGCGGATGGCGTTCCTGCAGGTCGCGAAGTAGCGTCTGGCCACGACTTCCTGCCATGCGGTCTGGTCCTTCTCGGCCGCGTCGCTGTCGATCGGCTCGCGGCCGGTCAGTTCCTCCCACCGCGCGAGATTCATTCTCCATGCCCGGTTGAACGAGGCAAGATCGCCATATCTCTGTTGAAGGAACTCCAACGCCGCATTCCTCCCCGCCGCATCCTCCGGGAAACGCAAATACTCCTCCAGCAGGCTCTCGCTGCCTCGCCAGTCGGCGCCCCAGCGAAGTTCGTTGTCCGTGAAGTATCCGAGCAGCCAGGGATCCGTGGCGCGCGGCCCGCACAATTCCCGGCACGCGGCCTCCATACTCTCCTCGAAATCCTTCGAGAAAAAATCGCCGACCGCCCCTTTGAGCCAGTCCGCCCCGGCGCGCGTGGCGAGATTCAAGTTCACCGTGTACGGCATGTTCTGATCGAACGTGCTCGAGTTGGACCACGAGCCCAGCGTGTTGAATCCCCAGCCGGCAAGCCGATTGACCACCGCCTTGGCCCAGGCCTCCTGCGAGCCATACTTCTCCTTCACCGCACGCTCATAGGGCGAGTACCCCAGCGAGGGCGCATCGTCCGCACGGAAGCTCACGTTGTTGACGCCCTTGGAGAGAAACGCATGTCCCTCCGGGGTCACCAGCCACCAGAGGCCGTCTCGCTCGCGGACCGCGAAGAAACCCGTGGCCTCGAACCGGAGTTTCTTCCAGCCGCCGTAGGAGTCCCGGCCGGTCGAATCAGCGGGGACTTGGGCAAAGGATGCGGAAACAGCCAGGCAAGTCACGATCAAACACGCAGATGTCACGGACTTTGTCATGGGACGTCCTCCTGTCGTCATAGCTTCTTGATATGAGCGGCGATATCCACTTGGAACGCAGGCGGCGTCAGTCGCAGGGCGCCGCCGGAAGCCGTCGCCTCCTCGGTCGACAGACGCTTGCCCGCGAGGGTATCCCACCATTCGACGGACCAGGCGCCGTCGCTGATGCCGGTGAGCGTCGCCTTCGCGCCGTTGGCCGGCGACGGGCTGGCCTCCATGGCCCCTTCCGGCCAATCGTACGCGCGATCGAGCAGCCAGATGAACGCCTCATCGGCGGCCGCGACGCCGAAGGGCTTCACGGACTCCGAAACGTCGGCGAATTTCGCCGGGCGAAGGTCGCACCGTCCCATTCCCGTCCCCTTCAGAAAACCGCTCAGCGAGGACCAATGGGAATAGAGATCGGCCGTGTGAATGCTCTCCCACCACCAGGTCATGCCCGTTCCGGCCGCGCCGGTGAACGCGCCGCTCCAGACCGCCTGGTGCAGGGCCCGAAAGTGCGGGTCCGTGTCGGGCTTCCACCCTCGCCAGTCGGTCCCGTACTCGCTGACGAAGAACGGCTTGTGGTACTTCTCGAAAAACCGCGAGGTCTTCTCCGCCGTCATCTGCGCCGGGTGTTTTTCGTTGTAGGAGTGGTACTGGGCGAAGTCCATCTCCGGCAGAGCGAAGAGGTCGGGTCGCTCGCTGCCGCCGGTGAAGCTCGAAGAGATCATGTGCCGGAAGGGATCGAGCGACCGCAGGGTGCGGCCCATCTCGCCGTGCCAGGCGACCACGTCCTCGTGCTTGAGGTACGCGTACTCGTTGTCGATCTCGTTGAAGAACTCCCAGCCCAGGATGTTCGGAAAGGCGGACCATCGGGCCACCATGTACCGCAGCCGCTTGGCGTAGAGCTTCTTCGCTTCGTCGTTCGTGAAAAAGTCGTTCTGGGTCTGGCAGGGTCCGCCGTTCGCGGCGTTGTACGGATGGCGGGGCCAGAAGTTGTTCGAGCCCCAGTAGTCGGGCTTGACCTCGAAGACGCCGTGGTAGTCGAAGCAGAGCATGACGTAGACGCCCCGCCGCTCGGCCTCCTCGAGAACGCGGTCCAGCCGCCAGGCGTTGTCGAGACGGTAACGGAGCTTGTCGCCCTTGTCCCATTCGATGCCGAAGGCATGGTGCCACATCCAGATCCGCATGTAGTTGATCCCCGACTTCTCGTAGGCCGCGAGCCAGTCGTCGTAGTCGTACGTGCCACGAGAGCCGTGCCAGCAGGAGCACAGACCATTCAGAAACAGCGGCGTCCCGTCGTCGAGGCGGAAGTATCGTTTCCCTTCCGGTTCCACGCGCGCCAGGCCGTGACGCGTCCCCGGGACAACCTCGATGCGGGTCTCCCCTCGCACGGTGAGCTTGCCTGCGACCGTTGCCGTGGCTACCAGCGAGTGCCGGCCGGCTTCCAGAGGCAGCCAGCGAATCCGCCAGGTTCCTTCGCCTTTCGGCGTGAGAACTTCACGATCGCCCTCGAGCTTTCGGTCGCAGTCCCGCTGGAAGTAGCCGGGCACGCGGAGCTTCCGCCCCGACGGTTGCGTCACTTCCAGATCCAACGCAATCGATTCGGGATCGAACGGATTGTCGCTCGCGGGAACGCCCGCGACCGAGATTTCGACTCGCTCGAACACCTCGGGCTTCTCGGTGGACAAACTCAGGCCGAGTTTCGCCTCCTCATCGTGGGCCAAGACGGCGTTCAGGGGCAGGAAGAACAAAAAGGCGGCACACGCAAGCTGGCTGGCTCTCATATCGGCGATTCCTTCTTCGTCGTTCATCACTCACCAAGACACTTCTCGGCGAAGGGCATGATAACACGCCGGAAAGAGATTTGAGATTTCAAATCTGAGATCTCAAATCTCCCCGCCCGTGGTGGTGACCCTGCACAACCGGAAAATTTTTCTGGTTCACCCGAACTGGGCGGCCGACACATAGTATTATTAGAATATAGCAGAATTAATATATCTTAAGGTGTTTCTCGTGGACAAAGAACTGGCTATCCATGCGGCGGAAGTACTCAAAGCGGTGGCTCACCCGCTTCGACTGCAAATTGTCGAGCTGCTCCAGGACCGTGAGTTCAGCGTCGGCGAAATCGTCGAGGCCCTCGGCGAGAAGCAGGCGGTCACCAGTCAGCAACTCACCATGATGAAGGATCGCGGCGTGCTGGCCTCCCGCCGAGACGGAGCCAAGGTGTATTACAGAATTCAGAACTTGAACGTAATTCGCGTACTGAACTGCGTTTACGATCACTGCGAGGCCAACGCGAAAGGACGGGGCAGGCGATGAACTCGCGATTCCCAGCGGAATCACCAAACACAGATACCCCTATCTGAGTAAGGGCATTCGAGAAGACCATGCAGAGAGTGTGCATCCAATTCGTTTTGCTGACCGCAGCGGTCATCGGGCTGTCCTTTGCCTCCAGCCGGCTCTGGGGGGGCAAGCCGGAGGGATTGACGGACAGGGGTCCGCTGGTCGTCGAAGACACCATGACGGTCGCCCAGTTCGGTCAGCACAATGAATTGCCGCCGGCGTTGCTCAAGAAGGTCTTCGACCTGAAGTCGCCCGCCGACAGCCAGAAGTCCATCACGGCCTTCGGGATGAGCAACGAAGAGATCGGCAGGAAGACCGAAGGGCTGCTGGCCCTCCACGCTGAGCACGGCTCGAAGAACTGGGTGAAGATTCTTGTGAAGTTCAGCCTGTGGCTGGCGTTTCTCGCATCAGTGTTCGTTCTGATGGTTCGGCGCCGAGTCACGGCGAGGAACCGCAAGTGGCTGCTGCTAACCGCCGTGGCGATCTTCGGCGTGGCGCTGGGTTCGGACCCCAGCCCGATGGGGACCGTCAAGGACGCGATCGTGTTGCTCGGCGCCCGCGGGGTGATCTTTCCGCCGCGGCTGATCGCCTTCGGCGTCTTTCTGCTCCTGGTGGTCTTCGCGAACAAGTTCATCTGCTCCTGGGGCTGCCAGCTCGGCACGTTGCAGGACCTCGTCTTCCGGTTGAATCGGGAGAAACAGGACCGCAAGAATTCGACCCGGCAATTCAAGACGCCGTTCGCCGTCTCAAACAGCGTCCGAATCGCCTTCTTCGGCGCGATCATTGTCTTCGCGTTCTTCTGGGCCACGGATATCGTGGAGAGTGTCGACCCGTTCAAGGTCTTCAAGCCGCAGACACTGGGACTGGGCGGCGCGGCGTTCGTCGGAGCGGTGCTGATTCTGAGTCTGTTCACCTGGCGGCCGTGGTGTCACCTGTTTTGCCCATTCGGACTGGTGGGCTGGGCGGCCGAGAAGATCAGCGTGTTCAAAATCCACGTGGACTACCACAAGTGCGTCGCGTGCGGAGCCTGCGAGAAGGCGTGTCCCTCGACCGTGATGGGCGCGATCCTCAAGCGGGACCGCGCGATCCCGGATTGTTTCGCCTGTGGGACGTGCCTCGAGACATGTCCCGCCGAGGCGATCTCGCTCAAGGCCGGCAAACGAAGCGAACCGCCTGCGGGCAAGTTCGCATTGGATATCGTCGAGACTGAGACGTCGACTGTGAAACAGCGACCATCAAAGGACAAAGGAGAGAACTAATGGAAGAGCAAGCATACAGACTGCCGTTGATCGGAGAGAAGGCCCCCTCGTTCGTGGCCGAGAGCACGCAGGGAACCGTTCACTTTCCCGAGGACTTCAAGGGCAAGTGGGTGGTCTTCTTCTCGCACCCGGCCGACTTCACGCCGGTGTGCACGACCGAGTTCATGACGTTCGCCAGCATGGCGGATGAATTCAAGAAGCTCAATACCGAGCTGCTGGGCCTGTCGATCGACAGCACGTTCAGCCACATCGCCTGGCTGCGAACGATCAAAGAAAAGATCGACTACAAGGGCATGAAGAACGTCGAGGTCAAGTTCCCGGTGATCAGCGACTTGACGATGGAGGTCTCGAAGAAGTTCGGGATGCTCCAACCGTCGGCGAGCACGACCCAGGCGGTCCGCGCGGTCTTCGTCATCGACCCGAAGGCGACCGTCCGCGCGATCCTCTACTATCCGCTGAGCAACGGCCGGAACATGGACGAGATCAAGCGGCTGCTGGTCGCGATGCAGCACAGCGACGAGCACAAGATCGCCACGCCGGCCAACTGGAAGCCGGGGGACGACGTGATCATTCCGCCGCCGGGATCGTGCGGAGCCGCCAAGGACCGCGTCGACAAGGCCGGCGAAGAGTATCGGTGCCTCGACTGGTTCCTCTGCCTGAAGAAGGATCCGGGCAAGTAGCCTGAGCGAAAACAACAGTCAACGGTTGCAGAGTTTCGGGATTACGACATGGACCTCAAACGCAAAATCACAGAGTTCTCGCTGGATCATTACAAGCTGGTCACCTGGGTCATGGTGATCTTCACGCTGGTCTGCGCGGCGTTCATCCCCCTGATCAAGGTGGATACGGACCCGGAGAACATGCTCTCCGAACATGAGACGGTCCGTGCTTTCCACAACCAGACCAAACGGGAGTTCGTCCTGAACGACATCGTGGTCGTCGGCGTGGTGAACAACAAGGACCCCAACGGGGTGTTCAACCCGCAGTCGCTGCGACGGATCTACGAACTCACACAGTTCGCCAAGACGCTGCGCTGGCCCGATCCCAAGGATCCGAACGAGATGGTCGGCGTGGTCGAGGTGGACCTGCTGGCCCCCTCGATGGTGGACCATATCAGCCAGGGCGGTCCCGGCGAGATCCGGTTCGAATGGCTCATGCCGGAGCCGCCCGCTACGGTGGCCGAAGCGTCGGCCGTCCGCGACAAGGCGCTCTCGAACCCCCTGCTCAAAGACACCGTCGTCTCCGGCGACGGCAAGGCGATCACCCTCTACCTGCCCCTGACGAGCAAGAATCTCAGCCACGACGTGTACGTCGCGCTGCGAAAGCAGATCGCCACCTTCACGGGCGACGAGCAGTACCACATCACCGGCCTGCCCGTCGCGGAGGACACGTTCGGCTACGAGATGTTCATCCAGATGGCGGTTTCGGCCCCGCTGGCGATGGCGACGATCTTCATTCTCATGCTGGTGTTCTTCCGAAAGCTCGTGCTGGTCATCTCGCCGATGATCATCGCGATGGTGACCGTCCTGACGACTATGGGCATCCTGATCGGCCTGGGGTTCCCCGTGCACATCATGAGCTCGATGATTCCGATCTTCCTGATGCCGATCTCCGTGGTGGACTCGGTGCACATCCTGTCGGAGTTCTTCGAGAAGTACACGAAGGAGAAGGGCCGGCGGCAGACGACTGTCGAAGTGATGAGCACGTTGTTCGTCCCCATGCTGTACACGTCGCTGACCTCCGCGGCCGGCTTCGCTTCGTTGGCCCTGACGCCGATTCCGCCGGTGCAGGTGTTCGGCATTCTCGTCGCGGTCGGGATCATGATCGCGTGGCTCTTCACGGTCACGTTCGTCCCGGCTTACATCATGTTCCTCAATGAGAAGGGCCTGGAGAACTTCGGCGCCGCGGTGGTT
>CALMMH010000003.1 GCA_937868145.1 uncultured Phycisphaerales bacterium | reverse complement strand
CCACCGCAACGGTTCCGGACGCATCGTCCAGTTTCCACCAGCCCGCCAGACCGGAACCGCCGGCCGTCGCGACACCAGCCATCGCCGCACTCAGAACGAGCGCCGCGATCATGAGAAATGATACTTGCTTACACATTCGGATCCTCCTTCAGAACTCGATGTTACCCTATTGATTGTGCTCCGGCCGTATGCCGGAGTCTCCGTTCGAATCCCGCAACGCTCTCTGTCGGACGGCAAAATGCGCCGGCGAGGGAAAGAGTCCACGGATTCCTCTCCACTTGCGCAAACGTGGAAACTGCCCCCGACACCTCCTTCTCGTGTGGAACGAAAAACCAATGATGTGTATACGGAACAGACGATATGCTCGACCGGCAGTCTACCCCCCTCTTCGCCGGACCCTCCAATCCTGAGTCACGCCGCACATGCACCAATCCTCACGCACCATCGCCGACTCATCGAGCCGGCAAATCCGCACAGCCAGCCGCCCAATAGCGTCATTGATTATATCGGAAGAATCCCCAAGTGACAACAGGATTGTCCGTGAGATCGATATTTTCGGGCGTTTCCCCTGCCCCTTCGATAAAAAGGGCGGGGCCCGGGTCTTTGAAACCCAGGCCCCGCCGAGATGCTATGGCATGTTGCCGCTCGGCCGCGTCACTTAGCCAACTGGCCGAAACCGATGTCATCGATGTAGATCGTGCCGGTGCCGCCGGCGGCCGGGGCCGCTCGATTGCCTACTCCGATCACGATCGCCTTGACCGCGGTTGCTTTCACGCCGGCCGCGGTGAAGTCGCTCAGGGGGATCGTCCATTGCTGCCATTCTGTAGTTGTCGTGGTTGCTGCCCCGGCGTATGCGACCGTCGCCGATTTGGAGTTGTCCTTGAGGGTCACATATAGGCCCTCCGGCGAATTGTCCGCCGCGCCCTGGAAGTAGACGCACAGAGTGTCGGCGCCGTAGAGAGTCCAATTCTGCGCCGAGTCGAACGTCCGCTCGGCCTCGGAATAGTACGGCGACGCCGTGTTGTCGTAGACCAGAGGCATCGACTGCTTGCCGCTGTGGACAATGACCTTCTCGGCGAACGGCGAAACATCGTAGCCGACCTGCGAGCCGCTGGACTCGCTGGTCACGCCGTCAACCCAAGTCTGGTAAATGCGGTTGGTGTTGTCGTCGTAGCTTTCCATGTCGTCGACGAGCGAGAACTCTTGAGTCACGAAGCTCCAGACTCCGCCTTCGTACGGACCGCTGCCGCCCACTTCATCCACCCTCCAATAGTAGGTGGTTCCAAGGTCGAGGGAGGCAGGCGTGTAGCTGGCGTCGGCCGAAGTGGCCACCTTGACTAGGGCGTTCTCGTCGGCGCCGAAGTAGACGACGTTCGACTCGGCCTCTCGTCCCGGCCGCCAATTCAACGAGGCGCCCAGACTGACGCCCGCGGCGCCGTCAGCAGGATCGGGCCCGAAGGCCTGAAGCGGAACGTAGAAGAACCGGACTTCGCTCAGGCCGGTCTGAGGCGCTACGCCGCCCCAGTTCGCTTCGATCGTCAACTTGACGTACTTGGCCGTGACGCCGTTGAAGGCGACGGTGGTGTTGGCCTTGTAGCCCGGCGCGGCGTCGCCGCGGGCGAACTCCGGCGTTCCTTCCAGCACCGTCCACGTCTGGCCGTCGACGGAGTACTCGACGGTGACCGTCTTGGCTCCCATGCCGAGGAACGTTTCAACCATTTGGTTGGAGTTCCACACCCAGAGTTCATACAGTTTGTACGCCTTGTCGAATTCATACTGGATCCAGTGAGGCTTGCCGCCGGAACTCATCCACATGTCCGTCGACACGGTGGAGTGGCCGTCGCTGTCGTCGAGTCCGGATCCGTTAATCGTGTTCTCCGGGCCCATGTCCGGTTGCGAGGCGGACGCCGTGGCCGTGATGTTCGCGATCGGATACCCGAACGGCTCGGTCGTGAAGCTCCAGACCTGGCCTTTGAAGATGGTGGAGTCCGGGGCCGCGTTGACTTCATCGACTCGCCAGTAGTAGGTCTGGCCGTAGTCGAGAGCGCCTTGCGGGTCATATTCCGCGCCCGCCTGCCCCTGGCTGACCAGAACATCCAGCGTATTGGCCCGGGTCGCGTTGTTCACATCGTCGAACGCCGTGCCGAGGTACACGTCGTGCACCGCGGCGAACTCGCCCGACTGCCAGGAGAGGACCGCGTCCAACGGCACGTCCGTGGCGGCGTCC
>CALMMH010000002.1 GCA_937868145.1 uncultured Phycisphaerales bacterium | reverse complement strand
GCGCTGAGCCGGCGCACGTCCGGAGAAACCCTGGAGAAGACCGTGACACGGTTTCCTTATTGGTTGTGTCGCAACGCCTGGAAGTTCGTCAACAACGAGGATGATTTGCCCGTGGATCAGCATATGTTGCTGGCCTGCATCGCGCCCCGTCCGCTCTACGTGTGCAGCGGGGTGGAGGACACTTGGGCCGATCCCCGAGGTGAATACCTCTCGGCCTATCATGCCAGCGAGGTCTATCGGCTGCTGGGTGAGAAGGGACTGACCCCGGAGTCCTCACCCCCTGTTGGACAGGCGATCATTGAGAGTGACGTCGGATATCGTATACGCGAGGGCGGACACTACATCGAAATGTACGACTGGCAGCGGTTCCTGGACTTCGCAGACTACCATTTCAAGAAGTAGCTGATTGACTTGGCCTCGCGACATCGGCAACTACGGCAAGTGAGGGGAGTATCGCGCCATTTGTGGTGAGGCGATGTCGGTGAGTCCGGCTTCGAGCAGCTTGATCGCACTTGTGGCCAGCGCATCGTGGGGCGGCGAGAGCAGGCTTTTCATCCCTTCCCCCAGCGCATTGCCGACCAGGAAATATGTCTCGGCATTGGCAAACTCGTGGTGCCCGTGCCCGGGACAAGGCGAATCCTCTGGCTTGCGCACAAAATCGCGAGTCTCAACAAAGAGTACAGTGCCCTTGAACTCCGGTCTCGCCGCGGCATCTGCCTGTGCCTTCCTGACGGCCGCCCACGGGCCTTCCGCTTTCACCCACGGGCCGGTCAGTTCTCCGATCACAACCGGCAGGTTGGGAGCGTTCAGATCCTTTCTCAGATCCTTGATCAGATTCACCAGATTCTGTTCGTATTCCGGCACGGCGTGCTGCGGGTCGCATCCGTCGTTCCAGCCGTGATACCAGACAAAACCCGCCAATTGGTATCCGCCACCATCATAGTTCGGGAAATACTTCTTGAGATCCCCGAGGGCCTCGTGAAGGTCCTCCACCATTTTGGTGTAGTAAGGCCCCACGTTCCCGCCGGAGCTTGGTGGGCGGAAGTCCTGATAGAGGCTCTTGCCGCCCCAGGCGGTTTTGATGAGGAGGACTTGATTGGTGAAGCGATCACCCATGATATGGCCGAATTGCAGTTCAGGGCCGAAGTGATGCTTGCCCTCGTAGACGGTGTAGCCGAGGGTGAGCGGTCCGGCTTTGACGGAGTCGCTTTCAGGCTTGTACCAGACCCAGACATCATCGCGTACCGTCCAGTGGCCTTGGTCGTCTTTGAGGTGTGCGAAGAGCCTCGCCTTGGCGGGGTCCTTCATCACATAGTTCAGCGTGCCCTTAGCGCCGTTGTAATCAGGACCCTCGAGATCGGCGACGCCCTGACCTTCCATGTTGGACTGCCCGGCTAAGATGAAGACCTTGATCGGGCTTGTGCCCGCCTGTTTTGCGATCACATTGTCTTGGGCGGCACAGACCGAGTGGGGCACAGCCATTGACAGAACTACAGTCACCACCCAGCCCGTCATCTGTCCTCGTGTTGTTTTCTCATGGCACATCTGTCACTCCTTCTCGTCCGGTCTGCCTACTCCTGGGCTGCTTGTCGCGTGGCGATGGGTACATACCCGAACTCCAAGCCCTTCGGCGGCGTCACAATCAACGCCGGATCGATTTCCGCCAGTTCTCCAATCGCCGGCGGCGCAAGGTAGTCACGGTCTTTTGTCCAGTTCCGGTGGATCTTTTCCGCCCGTGTTTGCAGGCTCTCGCGTTCTTCCCTCGTCAAATCGGCGTTGAGCAATGCCGGCTGGTCGGCAAATCGATACCAGTAGTACGTCACGACGCTATGGTCCCCC
>CALMMH010000001.1 GCA_937868145.1 uncultured Phycisphaerales bacterium | reverse complement strand
TCGCTCGGGACATTCCTGCGAAAAATGAAGAATTCACCCCTGAAACGGCCGATGATGTGTTAGAATGAGGTTAATCGAACGTCCGATATTGCATCGGCGGAATCGGCATGGACGGCGTCCAGGACACGGTCGCAACCTCACGGTGCGATCGGCTCGAACCTGTCGCCTGCGGCGAGAGCCACGTGTGAGATTCCCTTTCGGCGGACTCGGCGGATTCGACCGGCGGGGACAATACGGGAGATAAGAAGGATGAGAATAGCGATGAGAGAAGCGATTTGCAATCGGGGGAGTCTGTCTGCCTTGGTCGTCCTGATGACGCTGGCGCTGGCCCGGCCGGGCCTGGCCTTGGTCGTCAGCGAGATCATGTATCATCCCGTCGAAGACGTGAGCGACGAGGAGTCCCTGGAGTTCATCGAGTTGTACAACAACCGCGCGGTCTCGGAATCCCTCGACGGCTGGGCGTTCACCAACGGCATCGAGTACGCGTTCGAGCCCAACACGATCCTGGGTCCCAAGTCCTACCTGGTCGTCGCCAAGGACCCGAACACGCTGATGGCCCTCTACGGCATCACCGGCGTCCTGGGCCCCTACTCCGGCCGGCTCAACAACGACGGCGAGCGAATCGAACTGTCCACCGCCGCCGGGATGAGGGTCCTGTCGTTTCGATACAACGACGCCGGTCCGTGGTCCGTTTCCGCCGACGGCGCCGGGCACTCGCTGATCCTCGCCAAGTACGCCGGCGATCCGGACGTGGCCGATTCGTGGTCGCCAAGCACCTACATCGGCGGCACTCCCAGCGGGCCCGACGAGTCGCAGGCCGGCGAACAGGACTCCAGCCTTTTGACCCTCGTCAACGTCGGCACGAAAGGCCGATACTTCAAAGGCACGCAGGAGCCCTCGTCCGACGCCGCCGGCGGCGCCACGATCGCCTGGACGCAGCCGGGCTTCAACGACGACCCCACTTCAACCGCCTGGCGGGAAGGCGCCAGCGGCTACGGGTACAGCAACGACGCCTCCGAGATGCAATACGTCGGCACCCAACTGGACGACATGCGGAACAACTACGTTTCGATCTACGCTCGTCTGCGATTCACGCTGACAGCCGGGCAGGCGGCGTCCTTCACACAATTGATGGCCGAGGTCTACTATGACGACGCGTACGTGCTGTATCTCAACGGCGTCCGCGTGTCGGACTCGGGTTCCATTTCCGGGAATCCTCCGGCATTCAACACCCTATCCGACACGCAGATCGACAACGTGTCCCTCACGGTCGACTTGCTGGACAAGAAGGACCTCCTGCTCGCAGGCGAAAATGTCCTGGCGATCCAGATCCACAACGGATCGCTCTCCTCCTCCGATTGCTTCGCGGGCATCGTCCTGCGAGGAACCGTCGAGCAGCTCGACGCCGGCGACGACCCGGAGGCTCGACTCGTCGTCAATGAGCTGCAGGCCGGCAGCACGGGAACGGACGGCGACTGGATCGAGCTGTACAACCCCGGCCCAGGCGCCGTGCGTCTGGGCAACATCTACCTGAGCGACGACCGCATGAACCTGCTTCAGCACAAACTCCCCGACGGCGTGACGTTGCAGCCGGGCCAGTTCTGGACCGTCAGCCAGGGCGCCGCGCC